>NZ_JBHYJH010000002.1:0-272555 GCF_042740445.1 Streptomyces sp. NPDC059003
CCGGGGGGGCGGGGGGGCGGGGGGCCCCCTGCTCACTCTTCCCGAACCCCCCCGGGGGGGCGGGGGGTCCCCCGGGGGCGGGCGGGGCCCCCGGGGGCGGGCGGGGGGGGGGGCCCGGGAGGTGGTTCCCGGGCCGGACGCGGACGACGACGATGCCGTGCGCGGGTTCGTGCGCCGCACCCTCACCTCGTACTGCCATCCGGTGGGCACCTGCCGGATGGGGACCGATCCCCTCACTGTCACCGGGCCCGACCTGCGGGTCCACGGCATCGACGGACTCCGGGTCGCCGACGCCTCGGTGTTCCCGTCCATTCCGTCGGCGAATACGGTCGCCACGGTGTACGCCGTGGCCGAACGAGCCGCGGACCTGCTGCGCGGCACCGACTCCAGCAGGGCATCGTCATAAGCGTGCTGTCCACCCGGCTGACGGAGCGGTTCGCTGTCCCCCACCCGCACGAGCTGTCGCCACACCGCCCGCCCGCCGCCGGATACCTTTCCAGGCGGAGTTCGGGTCTACAAGTGAGGCTGCGGAGCCAGATAATCGCGCCGCGGAGGTGGAGTCCGGCCAGGTAGATGGTGGCGGTCGTAGCGGGTGGCAATACCGCGCCGCGCTGTGAGTTTGTTGATCAGGCGCTCGACCGTGTTGCGGTCCCGGTAGAGGCCGGCGTCGTAGGTGAGGGATCGCCCGCCGCGGCGGCCCTCCTTGTTCCGGTTGTCCGCCCGGTCGGCGCACGTTGCTGGTCAGCCCACCCCGCGAGCGCCCCAGGGCAGCGGCCTTCAGCCGTGCGCGGCGCCGACGGCGAACCCGACGCGCGGCACGGGCGGGGTCAGCCGCGTCAGCCTCTTCCGCACCCTCTTGATCCCTTTGTCCCTTCCTGCGGCCCCCTTTGACTGCTCGCCAGCCTCCTCCAGGGCGGCCAGCACCTTCTCACCCACCCGCGCGCCCGCCGCGTCGTGATGTGCACGGACAGTCGTGGAGTCCACGCTGACCAGCGACAGGCCGACCTGTCCGCGCCGCGCGGCCTCGGCGATCAGCGCCTCCATCAGGGCCTGGAACCGCCAGACCACGCCCTCAAGCTGGTCCCGCAGCCGGTACGGATACGGCCCGTACTGCCCTATCGGCAGCAACTGCTCCACCAACGCCCCATCATCATCACTCAGTTCGCGTATCTCCACACGAATGTTCTATCGACACGCTGATCACGACTCTGCACAGGCCCTAGCCGGGATTCACCACCTCGTCGTCCGCGTGCGTGCCGAACTCGGCGACGCGTACCTCCGCGATGCGCTCGTACCGGCTGATCCGGTCGGTCCACTCCGTATCGACGCCGAACGCCACCTGTGCGAAGCCCACCCGCCCGACGGCCTCGGCCAGACCGGGATCGCCCGCGGCCAGCAGCCGCAGCGGCGCGTCGAGCGCCACGGTGTGCGGCGGGACGAAGAACTCGTCCGGCACGACGGCGCGCGCGTGGACGAGCGCGCCGACAGCGACAACCGATCCTGCCCCCAACCGCGCACCCTGCAGGACCGTCGCCGCGGTCGCCACATAGACGCACCTGCCGACCTCGCAGCCCAGCAGCGTGGCATGCGGCCCCACGAAGACGTGGTCGTCGACGAGCACCGGCTGATCACCGGCGACCGCGGATGCGCGCAGCACCGCGTTCTCGCAGATCACCGCCGCCTCCCCGATCTCGATCCGAGACCCCTCGGCGTCGAGCACCGCGCCGTACATCACCCGCGCCCTCGGCCCCACGCGGACATCACCGACGAGCGTGGCCGTCGGGGCAACGTAGGCGGTGGGATGGACCTGCGGTTCATGCCCGCGATGCCGGATGCGGATTCCCTGCGCTTCAACGATCATGGGCGGATACTCGCCCGACGGACCGCGAGCACGCTGGCGGATTTCAGACGTCGCGTTCGCCGAGACCTGTGCCCTCCGCGATCTGGGGCACTGCGGGGCGAACGCTGCCTGACGGGGTGATCCGTCATCTCCCCGCCGAATCGCCCCGCCGAGCCGGGGCTCCAGCAGCCGTCCGGCCAGTTGCCGCGACAGCCCACCCTCGCAGCTGAGCTGCGGCCCGTCGGCCGGAGGCCTGGAGACGGACTCCGCGACGAACTCCTTGTTCACGGCACCCGGTTGGGCCGCCTCGCGGCAGCCACGCGGGCGCCCACCAGTTGGCCCGGCCCGCCAGGGTGAGGAAGGCGGGTACGAGGATTCCCCGGACCAGCGTGGCGTCCAGGAGCACGGCGACAGCGAGCCCGGTACCGAGGAGCTTCAGGACCGTCAGTCCGGAGGTGGCGAGCACTCCCGTGACGACGGCCACCGCGAGGGCCGCCGTGGTGACGAGCCGACCGGTGCGGGCGACGCCCTCCACCACGGCGTCCCGGTTGTCCAGGCCCCGCAGCCACTGCTCGCGCACCCGGGAGAGCAGGAAGATCTCGTAGTCGATCGCGAGGCCGAAGGCGACGGCCGCCATGAGCAGCGGCAGTGTCAGGTCCAGCGCGCCCGTGACGGTGAACTCGCCGAGCGCGCCGCGCAGATGGCCGTCCTGGAAGATGTGCACGACCAGGCCGAAGCTCGCCGTCAGGCTCAACGCGCCCACGAGCAGCGCCTTGAAGGGCAGCAGCACGCTGCGGGTCAGCAGGAAGAGCATCGCCCACGTGGTGACCGCAAGCAGTCCGCCGGCCAGGGGCAGCCGCTCGGCCACCGCCGCCTTGGTGTCGGCGAGCATCGCCGCGCGGCCCGCCACCTGGGCGCCCTCGGGGGCTGTCGCACGGAGGTCGGCCACGAGCCGCTGGGCGGCGGCCGACGAGGGCTGCGCAGTGCCGACGACGGTCAGCACCGGGCCGAACCGGGGCAGGGTCGCGGGGCGGACCGCGGCCACGCCGTCCAGGACGGCCACCCGCTGCCGGTACTCCTGGGCGTCCGCCGCCTTGGGCAGTACCACCGTGAGGGTGCGCTCGGCGGGCGCGGCGAAGCGGTCCCGGATCTCCTCCCCCGTCGCATGGGCCTCGGTGCTCGCCGGCAGCGTCCGCTCGTCGACGAGCCCGAACCGGACGTGCCCGAACGGCATCGCGCAGAGCACCAAAGCCACGGCGCAGCCGATCCCGTACCGCGCGGGCCGTCGGGCGACCACCGTCGCGGCCCGCCGCCACAGCGGGCTGTCGGGGCGCCCGGTGCGGCCGATGCGCTCGCCGAGCAGCAGCAGAAGCGGTGGTACGACGGCCAGGGCCGCGGCCGCCGCGAGAAGTGCCACTGCCATGCCCGCACAGGCCATGGAGCGCAGGAACGGCAGCGGCAGCACGAGCAGCGCCGCCATCGCGAGAGCCACCGTGCAGGCCGAGACCGCCACCGTGCGTCCGGCGGTGCGCACCGTGCGCGCCACCGCGTCGGGCACCGCGTCGGGCACCGCGTCGGGCACCGCGTCGGGCACCGCGACGAGACCGTGGCGCAGCTCCTCGCGGAACCGGGTGATGAGGAAGAGGCCGTAGTCCACAGCGAGGCCGAAGCCGAGCGCCGTCGTGAGGTTCATCGCGAAGACCGACACCGGCATGGCGTACGTCAGCGCCCGCAGCAGCGCCGTCGTGCCCGCGACCGCGAGCACGCCGATCACGACGGGCACCAGCGCGGCGAGCAGCGAGCGCAGCGCCACCACGAGAAGCAGCAGGGTGAGGGGCGCCGCGATCAACTCGGCGGTGACCAGGTCCCGTTCGCTCGCCTCCGCGGCCTGCACGCTCACCCAGGAGCCGCCGGTCGCGGAGACGTCGAGGGGCCCGCGACGGCCCGTCAGCTTCGGGACCAGGTCGCGGGCCGTGGCGGTCGCCTCGCGGTCCGCGCCCGCGAGGTCGGCGGTGACCAGGGCGGCCCGTCCGTCCTCGGAGCGCAGCAGCGCGTCGGGCGTGACCCAGTACGAGCGGGTCGAGGCCACCCCGTCGGCCGCGGCCAGCTCCCGCGTGAGGCCGAGGCCCGCCCGCCGGACGGCGGCCGCGTCCACCCCGGTGGCGGACCGGGCCAGCAGCACCAGGTCCGGCGGGGCCGCGCCCGCGCGGGCGAGCATCGCGGCCGCCCGGTCGGCCTCCGTGTCCTTCGCGGTGTAACCCCCGTTGGCCAGCCGCTCGTGCGTGCCCGCGCCCGCGATCGCGCACAGGGCAGCGACCAGGGCGGCGAGCAGCAGGACGAGCCGGGGGCGGGCGGTCATGCGCGTCATGCGCTCCGGAAGAACAGCACCGCGTTCTGACCGCCGAACCCGAAGGCGTTACTGAGGGCGCCCGTCATCCGGTGGGCCCGGGGCGTCTTGGTGACGACGTCGATGGCCACGCCCTCGTCGAGCTGGTTGAGGTTGGCGGTGGGCGGAACGAGCTGCCGCTCCAGGGAGAGCACCGTCACCGCGGCCTCCACCGCCCCGGCGGCGCCCAGCGTGTGGCCGATGGCGCCCTTGACGGAGGTCACCGGGGGTGTGCCCGATCTGAAGAGGGTGCTGAGCAGGTTCGCCTCGATGTGGTCGCCCTGCGGGGTCGAGGTGCCGTGGGCGTTGATGTGATGGACGTCTGCCGGTTCGCAACCGGCGTCGGCGAGGGCGGCTTCGATGGCCCGCCGTGCGCCGTCGCCGTCCGGCTGAGGGCTGGTGGCGTGGAAGCCGTCGGCGGAGGCGCCGTAACCGGCGAGGTAGCCGCGGATCCGGGCGCCGCGGGCGCGGGCGTGCTCCGGGCGCTCCAGGATGAGGACCCCGGCGCCCTCACTGAGTACGAAGCCGTCCCGGTCCACGTCGAAGGGGCGGGACGCGGTGGCCGGATCGTCGCGGCGCTGGGAGAGGGCGCCGAGCCGGTAGAAGGCGGCCGAGCCCATCGGTACCCGGGCGCAGTCGGTGCCGCCCGCGATCGCGATGTCGCAGGATCCGGAGCGCAGCAGGTCGCGGGCGATGCCGAGGGCGGTGGCCCCGGAGGCGCACGCCGTCGACGTGGTGAGGCAGGGCCCGGTCGCGCGCAGGTCCATCGAGACCTCGCCGGCCGCCATGTTGGGCAGCGAACGGGTCAGCGTGGTGGGCGAGATGGAATGGACGCGGCCCTCGGCGAGACTGCCGAAGGCATCCGGCCACGTGTCGCCTCCGGCGGTGGCCACGCCGAGGACGACGGCGACCCGCGGCCCGTCCCACGTCTCAGGGTCCAGTGCCGCGTCCGCCACCGCCTGGCGGGCGGCCACCATGGCGAGCTGAATGAACCGGTCGATGCGCCAGGTGAGCCGGGGACCGAGCAGGGCGGCGGCGTCGAAGTCCGGCACCCGGCAGGAGAAGTCGACGGGGAGACCGGTGAGGGCATCGTCGCGCGCCGCAAGGCCACTGCCGGCGCAGATCCCCGCCCAGGACTCCTCGACACCCACGCCCGCCGGGGTGACGAGGCCGAGCCCCGTGACGGCCATGTCCCGTGCCGTCACCGGACCGCCTCCCGCAGGGCCTCGGCCGCTCCCGCCGTACCGACGGCCGCGGTCAGGTGCTCGGCCGCCTCGGCGAGCGTCATGTCCGCCTGGTCCTCGGGCAGGCTCACGCCGAGGGTGTCCGCAAGCAGCATGGCCAGCTCCACCCGGGCGAGCGAGTCGAACTCCAGCGCCTCGAAGGTGGCGTCCGGGCGGATCTGATCCTCCGGCACGCCGAAATGCTCGGCGAGCAGGCGGGCCATCACGTCGTAGACGGGCTCCATCGTTGTTCTCCTTCGCGTCGGTTGAGGCAGGGGATGTGAGGTGTGTCGGGTCGTTGCCGCTGACGTGCGCGGTGCCCACGCTCGCGTCGCAGGTGTTCTCGCCGAGACATCGATCAGCGCATCAGGGGATTCAGCGCACAGGGGGCTTCAAGGAGGCGGCCCGGTAGGCCGGCTCAGAGGGCTGGCCGGCGAACGCCGGTGAGGAGGCGGCGAAGCTCACGGCGGCGATACGGACACCAGAAACGCCACATGGCGAGTGAAAGAGAAACGGATGGGCAGGAAAGCATGCTGATTTCTCATCATTTCATGTCGAATTTCCCGCCCAGTTTTACCATGACCGAACAGAAAGCGACGCGACCGGCGCGCGGGTTCTCCCATTAGGGGGACGCGCGAAGCGCACCAGCTGCCACTTGACGGCTCAAGGGCCTCAACGGGTCCACTGAGCGGAACACCACGTGCGCAAGCGCCGACGCGTCTGCACACTCGGTACGTCCAGTACGTCCTACCGCGTGGCACAGGCCGACCCCCGGACACGCCGAGCCGCACAAGGTGACCGTTCGGCACCTTCATCGAGACGCTCACCGAGGAGATGCTCCGATGAGAATGGGAGACAAGCGCCGGTTCCGGCGGGACCCGCTTGAATACATCGACGGCCTCCGCCGCCGCAGCACGACGGGAATCATCCAACTCCCCTGGGGCGAGTACTGTGTCAGCGATGCGGTCCTGGCGCGGAGGCTGCTGCGCGATCCGGAATTCCATACCGGGAAGTCGGACTTCTTCGGTGAACTGCTGCCCACACGAGAAGACCAGGTCGCGGTCGGTCACGCGGTGAGGGACTTTCTGCGGGCGGGTGTGCCGCAGTACCAGGCCGAGTTGGTGCGAGCCGTCGCCGAGTTGCCCTCGGCGAGCCAGTGGCCGGAATGCGGGAACAGGCTGGTGCAGCGGTGTGTGGCGAACCTGCTGCTGCACCCCGCCTCCACCCCCGCTGCGACCTGCCGACTGGCCGACCAGGCCGCGCGTACGGGCGTGGTGTTCCACGCGCCGCGGATGTGGCAGCGCGTCCGGGCCGAGGTCTGGCGCGCCAGGCTGGTCACCGCCCTGACCGAGCAGGTGCGGCACCGCCGGGAACACCCGGTGGGCCAGGCGCGCGATGTGCTGGACGCCGTGCTCGGCGCCTGCCCGCCCGCGGTCGTGAGTGACCGGACAGTTGCCGAGCTGCATGTGATGATGCACCGGGCGATCGTGGTGCCTCTCAGTGCCTCACTGGCCTGGTCGGTACTGCTGCCCTGCCTGCACCACACGGCGGACTCGCCGTGGCCCTGGACCGCTGACCAGGTGGTGCGGGAAGCGCTGCGCCACCGTCCCATGCCCTGGGTACTCGCCCGTAGCGTCCCGCACCCCGTCGAGGTCGGCGGGGTGGCGTTCCGGACCGGGGACCTTCTCTCCGTCAGCCCCTATCTGACACACCACGACGAGCGACAGTGGAGTGACCCCGAGGCGTTCCGGCCGGAACGCTGGCAGCAGCCCGGCGACCACGGATGCTTCATCACGTTCGGCGCGGGCCCCTTCACCTGCGCCGGCGCAGCGGTGGCGCAGACATTGCTCACCGAGTCGCTGACCGCCCTCACCCGCGGCACCCGCCTGAGTGTCACCGGCGGTGACACCCGTGCGGCCATGGCCGAGGGCAACGTCCCACGTCCCTTCACTCTGTGCCGAACTCCCATGCCATCGATGCCCGGACACGACGCCGGAAGGAGGTGATGACTCATGGCCGCAAAGATGCGACGCATCCTCAGCAGCAAGAACAGGCCTGCCAGGCGCTGGTACTGGTACTGACCGCCCCGCACCACACGGCCCGGAAGCCGAACCCCGGCTTCCGGGCCCACCCGCGCCGCCCGGAGCGGTAGCGTGATCGACATGACGGCTGAGGGCGGGACGGCAGAGGGCGAAGCCCTGGTGGGCGGCATGGTGAACACGGGCGCGGTCTTCCGCCGCGGTGCCCTGGTGGAACGCCCCGCGCCGCCCACCGCACGCGCCCTCCATGCCCATCTCCTCGCACTCGCAGAGCACGGGTTCGACGCGGCTCCCAGGCCGGTCGCTCTCACCGCGGACGGCCGCGAGCAGCTGACCTTCATCCCCGGTGACGTCGCTCTACCCCCGTATCCGAGCTGGGCGATGACCGAGACCGCGCTGCAATCGGTGGGAAGCCTGCTGCGGCGCCTGCACGACGCCGGCGCGGCCATCACGGTTGACGCGGGCGTCCAGTGGCCCGGATCATTCGCGGACCCGGCGGGCGGAACGATGCTGTGCCACAACGACGTGTGCCCGGAGAACGTCGTCTTCCGCGACGGCCGTGCCGTGGCCCTGATCGATTTCGACATGGCGGCCCCCGGCCGAGCGGTGTGGGACGTCGCCATGACCGCCCGCTACTGGGTACCCATGCTCGATCCCACCTCCATGGCAGCTGTCCATCCCGCAGGGCTGGATGCCCCGAGGCGACTGCGCATCCTCGCCGACGGCTACGGCCTCTCCCCGCAGGAGCGCGCTGAACTGCCCGGCGTCATCGAAGAGGCCACCGCAGCCTGCCGGGCCTTCGTCGCCGGCCGAGTGGCCGACGGCGACCCCGCCTACACCCAGGCGCTGTCCGAACGCGGTGGCTGGCAGCGTTGGGATCGCATCCAGGAGTGGCTGGCGGCCAGCCGCGAGGTGTTCACAGCTGCCCTGTTGGACTGACGAGCCCAGAGGTCACAAGACAAGCCCAGGTCAGGTCAAGTCAAGTCGGGTCGGGTCGGGTCGGGTCGGGTCGGGTCGGGTCGGGTCAGAAAAGGTCAGATCAGATCGAGGAAGCTCCACCGGGCGTCCGGCTGGGCGCCGCTCAGCCACTTGCCGCAGTTCTGGAGTACGACGGGACTGGACGTGATGTGCTGCGTGCCGGTCCCGAGGTCGCGCAGGAAGCGGTCGATCGGCCCGCGGCGGATCGCCGCCGAGCCGGCCCAGCGGTGTACGGTGCGGCCCACCTCGTACACGGTCGAGGTCGTGTGGTTCAGGACGAGACGGATCAGAGTGTCCTGCTCCACGCTCGGCAACTCACCCTCGTCCAGGGTCTGTTCGACGTCCCGCCAGACGTCGTACGCCCAGGCCCGGGCTGCCCGAAGCCGGGCTTCCGCCGTCGCGTACTCGGCGTGGAACTGGGAAGTGTCGACCGCGGCGCCCCGCGAACCGGTCCGCGCCGCGGCGACCCGTTTCAGCTCGTCCAGGAGCCGCCGGCCGACGCCGAGGGCCCAGCCCGTGTGCCCGAGCGCCGAGATGTCGACCAGGCCGAGGCGGTAGAGGGCGCCGCCGTTGACCGGGGTGTCCGTGGTCGCGACGTAGGTGTACTCGTGCGGTACGTACACATCGGTGCAGTGGTAGTCGACGCTGTGTGTCGCGCGCAGCCCGAGCACGTCCCAGTTGCCGTCCAGGGTCACCTGCGACTTCGGCATCGCGAGGACCCGCAGCTCCCCGGTGCCCTCGACCTGGATCGCGCTGTGGATGTGGGTGGCGTGCGCCATCCCGGAGGCGAACTGCCACTGGCCGCTGACCCGGAAGCCGCCCTCCACGGGGACGGCCCGGCCGGGGCGTGTGCCGTGCCCCGAGAGCAGTGCGTACTTGCCGTTCGGCACGTCGGGGAACAGCTCGGCCGCCGCGTCCGCGGCGAGGTACGCCGCGGTGGTCCCGGTCATCATCTGTAACGCGAACATGGTCCACCCGGCCGCGGCGTCGTGGTAGCTGATCCGCTCCGCCGTCTCGATCAGCTGCCGCGGCGCGAACTCGTATCCGCCGAGACTCAGCGGGAGCTCGGCCCGCACGATCCCCGTGTCCAACAGCGCCCGCGCCGTGTCCTCCGGAAGCCTTCCCAACTCCTCGGCGGCATCGGCCCGTTCATCGAGCACCCCGCCGAGCGCGTCGATCCGCTCCAGCACCCCCGCCAGTTCCGCACTGACATGCAGCCGGCCCTCGCCCCCCATGAAGTCCCTCTCCTTGTGGCCTGTTCCCCGATCGTCTCACGCACCCCACCCCCGGCGGCCAGTCCGCAGTCCCCAACCAGCCGAGCCGGTACGCCCCGCGCCCTTGACGGGTCGACGATGCGTACCGGGCGCTGGACCATCGGCGGTCCGGCCGTCCGCCATGACCGGGGAGCGCAAGTTCACTCGTACCCGGGAAGGCCGCTTGGAGTGTCCGTCACAGGTGCGGCTTGATCAGGTCGACCACGTTGTTCTTGGTGGCCGGTCCGATCCGGGTAGCAACGATCTTCCCACCCTTGAACACATACAGGGTGGGGATGGCGGTGACGTTGTACTTCGGCGGTGTCTGGGGCTGCCGGTCGATGTCGTGCCGGGCGACGGTCAGGCGGTTCGCGTACTCCTTGGCGACGTCCGCCAGGATCGGGTCCAGTGCCCGGCACACGGCGCTCCACTCGGCGCGGAAGACCGCGAGGACCGGGCCGGTGGCCTTGACGACCTTGGACTCGAAGTCCGCGTCGGTCGTGTCGACGACGGTGCCGCTCATGGGAACTCTCCTTTGCTCGGGGCGGGATGGGGCAGCGGCCCGTGGACGGACGCGCCGCGGCCGGGCGTACGCAGGGGGTGCGGAAGGGTCAGGGGGTGGTCAGGCCGAACCAGTAGGCGAAGGTCTCAAGGAGCCCGTTGAGGGCGTTGAGCGGATCCACGCTCCCGGTGTCGACGGACAGGGAGCCGTCGGTGACGAGCTGGTCGGGGGTGGCCTCGCCGATCGCCCAGCGGTTCAGGCCGGAGCGGGTGAGGGTGTAGGTGGCGTCCGACTGCTCCGCGTCGACGAGGGCAGCGGTGAAGACCAGGACGCCGTTGCGGAGTTGGACCACGCACTGCGTGGGGTCGCCGGGCAGACCGTCGGTGATGGTGAAGCCGAGCGTGAGGGCGTGGTGGGCGGCGTCGGGGCCGTTGAGGCGGATGCCGAGGTAGTCGAAGAGCATGTCCAGCGGCATGGCTTCGAGGACGGGCTGGGTGATGATCTGCGGGGAGGGCAGGTTGGGCGGGGTGCCGTCGGCGGGCCGGGTGCGCAGTTCGTGGGCGGCGGCGAGGTAGAAGTTGCGCCAGGGGCCGCTCTCGGCCTGGTAGCCGAGCTGTTCGAGGACGCTGGCCTGCAGCGTGCGGGCCTCCTGGTGGGAGGGGTCGGCGAACACGGCGTGGCCGAGCAGTTCGGCCGCCCATCGGTAATCCTCGGCGGTCTTGGCGTTCTCGTACGCCTCCCGGGCCAGCGCCACGACCTGGGCGGGGCCGCCCATCGCCTCGACGTAGCGGGATCCTGCCTGCTCGGGCGGCAGGGGGTGCAGATGGGCGGCGTTGCCGTCGTACCAGCCCAGGTAGCGCTGGTAGACGGCCTTGAGGTCGTGGTTGACGGTGCCGTAGTAGCCGCGGTTGAACCACTGCCCTGCCAGGGATTCGGGCACCAGCTGGTCGAGGTCCTCGGCGATCTCGGTCATGGTGCGGCCCTGGTTGGCGAGCCGCAGCGCCTGGTCGTGCAGGAAGCGGTACAGGTCGGCCTGGCTGGTCAGGAAGGAGGTGATCGCGTCCGGACTCTCGTCCGTGTTCCAGCGGGGCCAGAAGTGGGAGGCGAACAGCGTGTCGGAGCGGTTGCCGTACCACTCGATGGACTCGTTGAGGTACTGCGACCACGCCTTGGCGTCGCGGACCTGGGCCCCGCGCAGGCTGTAGAGGTTGTGCAGGGTGGGAGTGGCGTTCTCCGCCATGCACACCGCCTTGACGTCCGGCAGGTAGAAGTTCAGCTCGGCCGGGGCCTCGGTGCCCGGGGTGAGCTGGAACTCCAGGTTCACCGGCCCGAACGCGACCACATGACCGGGCTGGGCGATGCGGGGCGTGACGGTGAAGGTCGGCGGCAGCAGACCCGACGACCCGGCGGACATGCTCTTGCCCAGACCGGCGTCCACCTGCCCCTGGGCGGAGCGCTCGAGCAGCGGCCCGTACATGAACATCGCCCGGCGCTGCATGGCGTTGCCGGCGTAGACGTTCTCGCTCACCGAGTGCTCCAGGAACCCCTCCGGAGCGATCACGTCCACCCCGTCGGGCAGCCGGCCGTCCTCGAACAGGCCGAGCACACCGCCGTAGTGGTCGATGTGCGAGTGGGTGAAGATCACCGCCCGGATGGTGCGCCTCAGGCCGCGGTGCTCCCGGTACAGCTTCCATGCGGCGGCCGCACACTCCGCGCTGATCAGCGGGTCGACCACCACGACCTCCTGGGAGGCGCCGGTGGGGTCCTCCAGGAAGGAGATGTTCGACAGGTCCATCCCGCGTACCTGGTAGACGGCGTCGGGGACGACCTCGAACAGGCCGGTGTTCATGTTCAGGAGCGCGTTGCGCCACAGGCTGGGGTTGACGGTGTCCGGCGCCTGGCCGGACAGGAACGCGTACGGGGCCAGGCTCCAGGCGGGGATGTCGCTGTCGTCCCGGTCCACGGTGAAGTCCGGGGGCAAGGCGGCGATCTGCCCCCGGGCGGCGAGTACCGCCTCCGGATCCTGATCGGCTGGTGGGACGGTGACCGCGGCGTTCACGTCCCTGGTCAGCGGTGTCGCGGGCTGGGACTGACTGCGCGGTAAGCCGGACAATGGTCTCTCCCTTCGCTCGGCCGGGCCCGCCCGGCACTCACTGGGCACGCCCGTGCACCTGGCACGCCGGACCGCTCACCGTCAGGCGACAACGCGGCACAGAATGTGACAGTCCGACAGTACGGACCCTGACAGGTTGCAACCAGCATCAATAGGGAGCGAACCGGTCAGCCGCCGCTGTCCGAGAATCACCTGATGCACCCCCGCTCACCCACACTCCGACCTCAGCCAGCCGGTCAGTTCCGGACCAGGCAATGGGCGAACGCGGTACCGAACAAGGAGGCCGCCTCCGCCGAGACTCGGCGTTGCCCTCAGCCTGGCGCCACCGCGCGAGACCGCGATCCCGAGCAGGAAGGCCGACCGTACCGAGCCGCGGGTTCGACGCGAGGCTGTCACGCAAGACTTCAGCAGGCCCACCGTGGCGAGAAGCGGCAGGCCGTCAGCAGACAAGGGCCGCAACGAGGCGCTGACCGCATCCGCTCCCCCACCCACGCTGTGTGGCTCGCCCTCGGCGGCACCGCGCTGATCGGGGCGGGCGGGATACGGGCACCGCCACGCCCGCATCCGGGCACGCGGGCCAACGCATGCTGCGGTGATGCCGCTCGCAAGAGGAAACGGCAGGCACAACCGAGCCCTTTACGGGCCCCCGCGCCTCCGCAGCGGGCTGGTAGAACCCGGTGTCCACGGACAAACGGGGCAGCAAGGGCTGCCCAATTGAGGGAGGAATGTCTGGCTTATGTGACGTACTCGGCTCCGGCCGCAGAGGCCGGCGGGCCGTAACCCGGCTGACGACAACGCTGGCCATGGCCCTCCCACTAGTCGCATCCTGCTCCGGCAGATCCGCACGGCCCGCCAAGCCGGCGAAGGCTGGGTAATGGTCGGCGACCTCAACCTCAACTTCCGCAACCGCAACCGCACCGACCAGCAGGCGCGCGAGCGCTCCCTGCGCCTGCGGCCCGCTGAACAACTGGCCCGGACCGGCCGCAGCACCCACCAGAGCGGCGGCGAACTGGACTACGCCCTCACCTACCGCACCCCTGGTACTACTTCGGGCACGGCGGCAGCGGCGACACGGGTGAACCCGGCGGCCCGGTGCGCTGGCGCAACTCCCGCTTCCCGCAGCTGTGCCTGACCGGCGCGGAACGGCAAGGTCCGCGCTGCTTCGGCCGAGGCAGCAGCCGCTCACCACTCGCACGGGCCTGCCCGAAGTCCACCCCGACCGCCGCCGTCGGGCCACCGCCGTCCCCCGCGGCCCGGCCCGGCGGCGGCTTGCCGACAGTGGTCAGCCGACCCGGCCCCGCTCCTGGTCATCGGAGTAGATCACGAGAGTGTGGTCCGGCTGTTCGGCCAGGTGGAACGCGGTGTAAGCGAAATCCACCACCCCGCGTCCCGGGAGCCGCAGCCGTTTGCGACCGCCGCGTCGTGCCTGCACGTCGTACCGCGGCCACCAGGCCCGCACCTCCGGGCTGTCCGCCTTCAGTTCCTCGATCAGCCGGGTATGGCGGGGATCGCCCGGATGGCGTCCGGCCAGCGTCCGCAGCCGGGCGAGCAGGCCGCGCGCCTCGTGCTGCCAGTCGACCAGCACGTCCCGGGCCGCGGCTTCGAGGAACACCCAGCGGGCGAAGTTCGCCGGACGGTCCGCCGCCGCGGCCAGGTACGGGAACAGCTCCGCGGCCGCCTGGTTGTGGCTGAGCACGTCGTAGTTGCCGCCGAGGATGTACGCGGGGTGCGGCTGGAGCAGGAGCGGGACGGCCGCCACCTCGGCAGGAAGCCGAGGCTCGGGAGCCTCGGCTTCCCCGGAAGGCGCGTGACCGGCATGTCGCAGCAGATGGTCGTGCTCGTGCCGGTCGAGCCGCAGCGCCGAGGCGAGGGCGTCGAGCACCTGGTCCGAGGCGCGTACGTCCCGGCCCTGCTCCAAGTACGTGTACCAGGTGGCGCTGATCCCGGCGAGCAGCGCGAGTTCCTCCCGCCGCAGGCCCGGCGTCCGCCGTCGCCCGGTGTCAGGCAGCCCGACGTCGTCAGGCGTGATCCGCTCTCTGCGGCTGCGCAGAAAAGCGCCCAGCTCACGGCGTTGATCCGGCTGTCTCTTCATGGTGGATGGCATTCCTGATTCCAGAATGAACGCGCTCTGTATACCAGGCTGAATCCCCCACAGACTGGCCTCCCAACAGAGAGCGGAGAAGGAAGAGGAGGCACACATCATGACGGAAACAGCCGGAATCGCGGCAGGAACAGCCGGGATCGCGGGAATCGACGGCAAGGTCGTGGCGGTCACGGGAGCCAGCGGCGGCATCGGCGAGGCGACCGCGCTGCTGCTTGCCGAACGAGGCGCGCGACTCGTCCTGGGCGCACGCCGATCCGAACGCCTTGTGGATCTGGCGGGGCGCATCGAGACGGCGGGCGGTGCGGCCGTGCACGCCCGCACCGACGTGACGCGACGGAATGATCTCCACGCCCTGGTCGCGCTGGCCCGCGAGCGCTTCGGCCGCATCGACGTGCTGGTCAGCAACGCCGGTGCCGGCACCATCTCGCCGCTCGACGATCTACGGGTCGACGAGTGGGACCAGATGGTCGACGTCAACGTCAAAGGGGTGCTGCACGGAATCGGCGCCGCGCTGCCGGTCTTCCGTGCGCAGGGCACGGGCCACTTCATCACCGTCGCCTCCACGGCCGCTTTCCGCGTCGTGCCGAACATGGCGGTCTACGCCGGTACGAAGGTCGCGGTCCGCGCCATCTGCGAGGGCCTGCGTCAGGAAGCCGGCCCCTCTCTGCGAGTGACCACCGTCTCCCCCGGCATGGTCGGCACCGACTTCGCGGAGGCGTCCACGAATGCACGGGTGAGAGCGGAGATCGCGGCGATGCGGGACCGGATCGCGATCCCGCCCGAAGCAATCGCCCGGGCCATCGCGTTCGCCATCGAGCAGCCCGCGACCGTGGACGTGAACGAGATCGTCGTCCGGCCCACTGCCCAGCAGTGGCCTCCGGGGCGACGTCCGCGTTACCGCTACCGCCGGTGGGACGGCGTCAACGTGCTGCGAGCAGTCACCCCACCCCGTTGACCTGCACCGTCATCCCAGCGGCGCATGATCGAAGCGGCTCCGTGTGCCCCACTGAGTGACCGTCGGCGGCAACGACGCGCGGTGCCCGTTCGCCTGGCCTCACGATGGCGCGCTGACCAGGATTCCTCGTCTTGCATGGAAGCGCTCGAATATGCGCAGGGGCAGCGATGCGGAGTCTGCGTTGTGAGAGTAGCCCGATGGATCATGGAATCGCACGATACCGCCATGGACCGCATGAATCAGCACAAGATGCCCTCCTCGTCGCGGTGCGTACGTTCTTGGGTCGCGTATCTCAGGAGATACTGAAGCGATCAGGACTTGCCCGGGGCGCACCGCTCGGGAGGATGCTTGAATCGGTGTGTTCTCGACCACTTGGCATGTGAATCCGAATTGGGAGCTGACCCAAGCCATGAATGGCCTGTAGAGCAGTCCCTGGACCTTGCCGTGGGGTTCCACCAGGTAGCAACCCCAGTCGAGGGCCAGCGCAAGGAGTTCACGCATCGTCAGTCGGACGTCCGTCCAGCCATGGAGCAGGGACTGCAGGCATGCCAGGCCGCAGACCTTGCGGGACCAGAACAGGTACTCCTCGCTCGAGTGGTATCCATCGGCGGCCCAGTCGTGCAGGTGCGATGGATCGGTGCGCCGCAGGAAGACGTCGAGACCCGATGGTGCGGCACGCCGCATGACGACCTCGTCGTTCCGGTCCAGGCTTCCCCACTGTGAGACGTAAGGGAGGCTTCCATCATGTGACGGGAAAGTCGAAATAGACATCTGAATAAGGCTCGCTTTTCAGCGTGTAGTGCCACCACTCGCATTCGTAGCGAACAAATCCGCAGTCCTCCATGATGGAGCAGAGGAGCTCGCGGTTTCCCGCTTCGATGGGCGTTATTCCGCTTGCCCCATGATGTGAGACCGGATCCATGAGGTCGTGGTCGCCACCCATGCGAGCATTTTCTCCGGTGGCAAGGGTGTAGAGCGTCAAGTCGACGGAACTGCCGCGACTGTGGCCCGACTTGGCGGCCACGTATCCCTTGTCGAAGAGCTCGGGTCTTTCGATGTTGGGATAGTGGCGCTCCTTCGTCCGGCCGTCCTCCGGCTGTTCCGACCAGCGCAGGAAGCTGTCGACGGCGCGTTGCGGACGGTATCCGTCCCAGACAAGCAAGCCGAAGCCGAGGGACGCGGCTTCGGCTTGCGCTCGCCCCAGGGCTGTGCACAAGGCTCTGGTGCCGACGATCCGGTTTGCCAGGTATCCGTCCACCGGCTTTCCGGTGAAGTTGTCCCCGGTGGCGTACTTGGCGTCCCAACGGATGCCGGGTACCAGCTCGTCCAGGTACACGAAGTCGTCGTTCATCGCCTTTTCCGGTGCAGTGTCATTGACACGAGCCGGTCGATCACGTCGGAAAGCGGCAGTCCTGCGGCGGCCATCATCCGGGGATAGCGGCTGTAGGAGGTCATGCCGGGCAAGGTGTTGACTTCGTTGAGCACCACCTGGCCGTCCTCCTTGAGGAACATGTCCACGCGGGCAAGCCCCTGACAGCCCAGCGTGCGGTAGATGGTCTTGGCGCTCTCCTGGACGAGCCGACGCGATTCTTCGGAGATGTCGGCGGGAACGATGAACGTCGAGTTCTCCGAACCAGTCTCGGGTGCGTCCTCCTGGTGGATCCTGAAGAATCCGTGTGCGAGGGCCACGCGGTCCACCTCGCCCGTGATCGGGGTGAACGGTTCCCCCAGAAGCGCGCAGCCGACCTCGCTCCCGGCCACGGCCTCTTCGATCAGGGCCTTCGAGTCGTACTGTCGGGCGGCGTCCAGTGCACTCGGCAAGTCCGCTGCTCCGGCGACTTTGCTGACACCGAAAGACGAGCCCGAACGGGCCGGCTTCACGAAGACGGGGTAGGGAAGCCGGTCGGCGTCGACCTTCTCGTCCTCCGTGACCACCCGGAAATTCGGCGTGGCGATTCCCGCGCTCTTGGCGACGGTGTAGGTCAGGGACTTGTCCATGCATATGGCAGAGCTCTGGACATCGCAGCCGACATAGGGAACGCCGGAGAGCTCCAACAGGCCCTGGAGCGCACCGTCTTCGCCGAGTGTGCCGTGCAGAACGGGCAGCACGAGGTCCAGACGGATCACTTCGAATCGTCCCTGTTCCAGGACGAGCAGACCGTGGACGCTTCGGTCGGGTGACAGCATGACCGGACGAGCGGCGCCGTTCTCCCAGTCTGCGCGAGGGGAATCACAGAGCCGCCAGGCACCGGACTGTGTCATGCCGATCCAGTACGGCTCGTACTTATCGGCGTTGAGGTTCTTTGCGACCTCTTGGGCGGACTTGACGGAGACGGGGTGTTCTTCGGAAGGGCCCCCGAAGATGATGCCGATCTTCAACCTGTTCATGCTTTCCCTCTTTCAAAGTCAAGGCAGTTGATGAGGCTGTTCCTGATGGTGTCGCTCAGCGCGTGGTCGGTGTAATAGGCCGTGTGGGGGCTGATGAGAACATTCGGCAGATCCTGCAGGCGCAACAGGGCGCGGTTCTCGATGTTCTTGTTTCGGCAGTCGGTGTAGAAGATCTCTTCCTCGCCGTCGAGGACGTCCAACGCCGCGCCGCCCAATCTGCCGCTCTCCAACGCCGAAAGAAGGGCTTCGGTATCAATGAGTGGCCCGCGTGCGGTGTTGACGATGAACGCACCGTGTTTCATCTGATCGATGCGTCGGCGATCGACGAGATGGCGGGTTCCCGCGGTGAGCGGGGTGTGGAGTGTGACCATGTCGCTGTGCCGGAACAGCTCGTCGATCGGCACGTGATCGGCGGAGTCCTTGGGGCCGTTGTCGTAGGTCAGAACGCGGCATCCGAAGCCTTGCAGCCGGTCGATGACCGCTGTGCCGATACGCCCCGTGCCGACCACTCCGACAGTCAGGTCGCGCAGCTCTTTGCCGCGTGTCTCGCTCAGTCGGTAGTCATGCGCATCGGCGCGACGGATGGTGGCCTTCGCGTGGCGCAATGCCATCAGCATGAGCATCAGCGTGTAGTCGGCGACGCTGTCGGGAGAATACGTCACGTTCCCGACGGAGATACCCACGCTCTCCGCGTAGCTCACGTCTATGTGGTTGCATCCGACGCTGCGGGTGGAGAGATACTCCACACCGGCGCGGCTCAGCGCAATGAGCGTGGCACGGGTGACTTGCGTCTTGTGGCCGATGCTGATGCATCGATTCCCGACTGCCAGGTCGATATTGGCTTCAGATACCGCTGCCTTCGTGATGGTGGGCACCATGCCGAAGCGAGGCGCCATTTCCCGGAACAGACGAGCCTCATCCTGCTCGCATCCATAGACCGTGATTCCCGTTGTCGGGACAGCCCGTGAGGACGACGCCGGCGCTCGGGTACGGCACTCCGCCGCTCGTGTTGGTCCGCTGGAACTCATGCCTCCCAGACAAGAGAGCGTGGTGTTGCCGGCACGTATGCGTTTTTGGATACGCCAACGATATGTGGCCGGCTGCTGCAAGGCCGGGACAGGGCTTGTCTTGATCCTCAAGGACGAGTCCCCGGCGCGTGGAAGAGGACGAGTCCCCGGCCCGTGGAGGAGCCCGGCGCGGCGCATGCGCGACACGTTGCCGTGCCGCCCTCAGGGCTCCGGGCGACCCCGAAGCGACGCTCCAGCGGGCCGGCAACCTATCGTCCACGTATCGAAAACTGCATACGTGCCGGCAACACCGTGCTCTCTTGGCTGGAAGGCATGAATTCCAGCGAACCAGCCTCCGCCATCCCCTGCCTCGCCGACCCTCCCCCGCTCGCCGTCACAGCGATCGGCCGGTTGTCGATGCGCTGCGCCGATCCTTGCGCGGTCCGGGCATGATCCCGCTCAGCCTCGGCGAGATCGCCGCAGTCGTCGGCGGGACGGTCGAGGGCGACGGCGCCGTGACGGTGACCGCGCCGGCCGTGCTCGACGGCCGGCAGGCCGAGCCGGGCGGCCTCTTCGTCGCCTTCGCCGGCGAACACGTCGACGGCCATGCCTACGCCGTCCAGGCCGGCCGGGCCGGTGCGGTGGCCGTGCTCGGCTCCCGGCCCACGGCCCTGCCGACCGTCGTCGTCGAGGACGCCAAAGCCGCGTTGCAGGCGCTCGCCGCCCACGTAGTGGCACGGCTGCGCGGCGGTCTTACCGTCGTCGCGGTGACCGGATCCCGCGGCAAGACCAGCACCAAGGACCTGCTGGCGGCCGTGCTGTCGAGCGCCGCGCCGACGATCGCCACGATCGGCTCGCTCAACAACGAACTCGGCGTGCCGCTCACCATGCTGCGTGCCACCCCGGCCACCCGGTTCCTCGTCCTTGAGATGGGAGTCCGCCACATCGGCGACCTCACCGAACTCACCGGCCTGGTCGCGCCCGACGTCGGTGTCGTCCTCAACGTCGGCCAGGCCCACCTCAGCCATCTCGGGTCGCGCGAGGCAATCGCCCGGGCCAAGGGTGAGCTGGTGCAGGGTCTGGCGCCCGGTGGCACCGCGGTCCTGAGCGCCGACGATCCCCGGGTGGTCGCGATGCGCTCGCTCACCGACCGCCCGGTGCTGACCTTCGGGCGGGCGGAACACGCCGACGTACACGTACGCGACGTGGTCCTCGACCGGCTCGCCCGGCCGTCCTTCACCCTGCGGACCGCCGCCGCCCGGGCCCCGGTCGCACTGCCGCTCGTGGGCACGCACCAGGCGCTCAACGCGGCGGCTGCAGCGGCGGCGGGGCTGGCGGTCGGCGTCTCCCTCGATGCGGCCGCGGCGGTGCTGCCCACGGTCTCGCTGTCGAAGTGGCGCTTGGAGCTACGTGACCTCGTCGTCGGCGCGACGCTGCTCGACGACTCCTTCAACGCCGACCCCGACTCGGCCCGTGCCGCCCTGGACGCGCTGGCGGCGATCGAGGGCAAGCGCCGCATCGCCGTCCTCGGCGAGATGCTCGAACTCGGCGACGACAGCGAGGCCCAGCACCGCGCCATCGGCGAGTACGCCGCCTTCCGGGCAGACGTGGTGGTCACGGTCGGCGCCCGGCCGCTCGCCGACGGCGCCGGAGAGCGGGCGGTGGCGCTGGCCGACAACGCCGCGGCCATCGCATGGCTGCGCCGTCGGCTCACTGCCGACGATGTGGTGCTCGTCAAGGCCTCCCGCGGGGCGCGCCTCGACGAGGTCGCCGCCGCGCTCGTGTCCGGACCCCACGATGCACCGGCAGATCGCCCCATGGACAACAGGTAGGAGCAGCAGTGGCTTTTCGGGTACGGACCATCACGGCGAGCGATCACGTCGCGTTCAACGCGAGCCAACCCGCGGTGAGTTTCCTGCAGACCCCGGCCTGGGCGTCGGTGAAGAGCGAGTGGGGGGCGGAGTCGCTGGGCTGGTTCGACGACCGCGGTCACCTGGTCGGCGCGGGCTTGGTGCTGTTTCGGCGGCTGCCCGGGTTCAGGACGTCCCTTGCGTACCTGCCCGAAGGGCCGGTGATCGACTGGGCCTCTGATGATCTGGCCGACTGGCTCGGCCCGTTGGTGGACCACCTGAAGCGCTCTGGTGCCTTCGCCATACGCATCGGGACGACGGCTGTGGCCCGTACCTGGAGTGCTGCGACGATCAAAGCCGCGATCGCCGACCCAGAGATCACCAGGCTCAGCGACGTGCCCCCGGACACCGTCAACGACGTCGCTGCCCGGGCACGCACCCAGCTGCGGCATCTGGGCTGGCGCCCGCCGAAAGAAGAAGAAGGATTCTCCGCCGGGCAGCCGCGCTGGGTCTTCCAAGTGCCGTTGGCAGGCAAGGACGAAGATCAACTCTTGAAGGGGATGAATCAGCTCTGGCGGCGCAACATCAAGAAGGCCGGCACAGCGGGTGTCATCGTGACCCAGGGCAGTGTCGAGGACCTCCCCGACTTCTATCGGATCTACGTCGAGACCGCGCAACGCGATCGGTTCATCCCGCGGCCGTTCAGCTACTTCCCGACCATGTTCGAGGCGCTGCTGGCCGAGGACAAGGACCGGATCCGGCTCTACCTCGCCCACCACGAAGGTGACCTCGTTGCCGCCACCATCTGGGTCCGGGTCGGAGCACACGCCTGGTACAGCTACGGCGCCTCCGCCACGGCCAAACGGGAGGTACGCGGGTCGAACGCCGTGCAGTGGAGGATGATCACTGATGCTCTGGCTGCCGGATGTACGGTCTACAACCTGCGCGGCATCACCGACACCGTGGACAAGAACGACCCGCACCTGGGGCTGATCCAGTTCAAGGTCGGCACCGGCGGCGAAGCCGTGGAGTATCTCGGCGAATGGGATCTGCCGCTGAATCGCCTGCTGTACAAGGCATTCGACGTCTACATGTCCCGTCGAGGCTGAGGCAGCCTGTCGGTGGCGGAACTCGGCGGGCGAGGCGTGTGCGCTGGCGCGGCGGGCAGTTGCACCGTGATGCGGAGCCCGCCGGCGGGGCGGGGGGTGAGGGCGAGTGTTCCGTCGTGGGCTTGGGTGATGCTTTTGACGATGGCCAGGCCGAGGCCGACACCTGCGTGGCTGGTGTGCAAGCGTTCGGTGCCGCGCTGGAATGGCTCGGTGAGTGTCGGGACCAGCTGTGGGGCGAGCTTCTCACCGGTGTTCTCGACAGTGAGCACAGCGCTGTGGGGGCGGACGCCGGTCTTCACCCATACGACGCCCTGTTCAGGCAAGTTGTGGCCGATCGCGTTGTGCAGAAGGTTCATGGTCAGCTGCAGCAGGAGCGCCTGTGAACCGATGGTGGTGCTCACGTCGCCGGAGGTTTCGATGGCGACGCCATGCTTTTCGGCCAAGGGGAGGAGCGTTTCCGTGGCTTCTTCCGCCAGGAGGGACAGGTCGACGTGTTCCCTGGTGAATGACCGCTGGTTGGCGCGGCTGAGCAGGAGCAGCGCTTCGGTGAGGTCGATGGCTCGGGTGTTGACCGCGCGGAGGCGCTCGACGAGCTCGCGGGGGTCGCGGTTCGGATCGTTGCGGGCCGCGTCGAGAAGCGCCCGCGTGACCGCCAGCGGAGTGCGCAGTTCGTGAGAGGCATTGGCCGCGAATCGCCGCTGTTCGGCGACGTGGGCTTCGAGCCGCGCGAGCATGGTGTCGAAGGAGTCGGCGAGTTCACGGAACTCGTCTCGGCGACCCGGTAGGCGGATCCGGTGGGAGAGCGGTCCGTTCGCCACTCTGCGTGTGGCATCGGTGATGCGAGTCAGCGGGGCGAGCATCCGGCCGGCCAGAATCCACCCGCCCACGAGACCGAACACCAGCAGGAACGCCAGCACGAGGATTCCCGCTGGGACGAAGACGACTGGGCCGAAACTGCCTGGGTCGAAGACACGGAGGAAGTCGGACCGATCGGGGATGTCCAGGCTGTTCGACCTTCCTCGCAGCAGGAACATCCACACGGCGGCGAGCAGCAAGACGCCCGCGATCACGAGGAACCCGGCGTAGCTGAGGGTGAGCTTGAGGCGGACGCTCAACCCTTGACGCCTATCCACTCACGGCTCCCCGGTCGTCGGCGTCCGGTCCTGTGTCGATGCGGTAACCGACCCCTGGCACGGTGGCGATCAGCCAGGGCTCGCCGAGGCGTTTACGCAAGGCCGAGACCGTGATGCGCACGGCATTGGTGAACGGGTCCGCGTTCTCATCCCACGCTTGCTCCAGCAGCTCTTCCGCGCTGACGACACCGCCTTCGGCAGCGGCGAGCACGTCGAGCACGGCGAACTGCTTCCTGGTGAGCGCGATGTAGCGGCCCTCGCGGTAGACCTCGCGGCGGAACGGATCCACACGTAGGCCCCCGACCTCTCGCACCGGTGGTCTGTTGTGGGCGCGCCTGCGGTCGAGTGCTCTGAGTCTGAGCACGAGTTCGCGGAGTTCGAAGGGCTTGGTGAGGTAGTCGTCGGCGCCGAGCTCGAACCCGGTGGCCTTGTCGTCGAGCCGGTCGGCAGCGGTCAGCATGAGGATCGGCATGCCGCTGCCGGAGGCGACGAGGTGTTGGGCGATCTCGTCACCGGTGGGTCCAGGGATGTCCCGGTCGAGGACGGCGACGGCGTAGGCGTTGGTGCTCAGCAGCTCCAGAGCGGTATGGCCGTCACCGGCGATGTCGGCCGCGATCGCCTCCAGGCGCAGCCCATCGCGGATGGCCTCTGCCATGTAGGGTTCGTCCTCAACGACTAGCACACGCATGGCCTCATGCTACGAGTTGGTGCCATATCGTCGGCATATCAAAAACTGGATACGGGCTGGCAACGTCACGCCCCCTCGACTGGAGGCATGAACGAACCACACGTTATCCCGCCCCGGCCCCGTGACCGGCTGTTCGCCGCACTCGCGGTGGCGCTCGCCGTGCTCCTGCTCCCCGTTGCGTTCGTCCGCAATCCCAGCCGCGCCCGGGAACTTGCCTGCCGCTGGGCATTGGGGATCCGTTTTCCTGCCGAGGATCTCACCGGTCTCACCGACGGCGCCAGGGCGGCATTCACCGCCGCACGCACCGAGGCACTCTGGCGCCACGGGCAGCTCATCGGCCTCACCTCGGGATACCGCGATCCCCTCGTCCAGCAACGGTTGTTCGACGAGGAGGTACGGCGCGTCGGCTCACCGGCCGCGGCCCGGATGCTCGTACTGCCACCGGCGGAATCCAGGCACGTCAAAGGCACCGCGCTGGATGTACGCCCGTTTGAAGGCGCACGCTGGCTCGAGGAACACGGCGCCCGCTACGACCTCTACCGCATCTATGACAACGAGTGGTGGCACTTCGAGTACCACCCGAACGCGACGTGTTCCCCGGCCAGGGGAGGTCTTGAGGCCGTGAAGGCAGCAGTACGGCGGCCGTGAACGACGCGCTGGTGGGGCCCACAGCCCGAACTGCGCGCCTTCGTACGGGCCGGTAATGAGGAGGATCTAGGTACGCGTACCCAGGCGGTACGCGGGATCGGCTGCCTAGCCTGCGGGCATGAATGTTGAGCAGATGGCCGGGCCGGGAGCACAGAGGGCGACGCGGCCGCAGGTGCGGGGTACAGCGTCGCTGGTGCTGGGTGCGGCCGCCCTCGCCATGGTCGTGTTCCCGCTGCTGGTGCAGCTACCGGGGCCGTTGTGGATCCGCTTCTCTCCGTGGATCTGCATCGCGCCCGCGGGGATCGGTGCGGTCGTCTCCGGCCTGGTTGTGCTGCACCGGGTGCAGGGCCGCAGGGACGTCGATGCCTTCCGGGCACGGATGGGCATCACGCTCGGCACAGTGGCCGTGGTGCTGCCGGTGGCGGCGCTCCTGTGGGTGGTCTGGGTGCTGAACCAAGCTGTCAGCTGAACGGCCCGGACACTGAGGCGGTCGGGTGCTGAGGCGGCGCCTGGGTGCGCGAGTTCGCAGCAGGCGAGGCCGGCTTCGGTTGGCTCCCGATGAGTGTGCGCCCTGGACATCGTAGAGATCGTCCGGCAGTTGTTGGAGGAGGGCTGGACGTCGCCTTCACCCCGCTGCGCGGCCAGGGACCTGCTGCCGCCAGCTTCGGCGAGGCCGCGTGATCTCAGTTGGGCGCCATGTCGGTGAGTGCGGGCTCCGCGGCAGACCCCTCGAAGTGGCGGGGTGTCTGGGTGCGGTAGGAGTGGCCGAGTTCCGGGCCGAGTCCGAAGTAGTGGCGGAAGTTGTAAATGAGGGGGCTCCAGGCGGCGGGGTCGATGTGGTCGGTGCCCGGAACGACGATGCGGGAGTCGGCGTGCACCTTGCACACGACGGCCTCGACGATGACGAACTCCCCGGAGGCGTCCGGCTGCACCCGCTCGGCACGGGCCTCGCATTGGATCGGGCATCCGGCGGCGCGAGGCGGCCGGACCAGATGGGAGGGCTCGCCGGTCATGCCCGCGGCGGCGAACTTGTCCGGCTCGAAGCGGCAGCCCTTGGGCTTGCTGGAGGGCACTGGATTCCGGCCGGTCAGAGGCGCAAGACGCTCCACGGCCGGCCACTGGGCGGGGGCAGGCAGGCTGATGACCAGGTCCGGGCGGCTGCCGAGGTTGTACGCGGTCTGTCCCTCACGGCCCAGTCCGATCACAACCGTCTTCCCGAGGGCCCATGCGGAGGATATCGGGGCAAGGTTGAACGAGCCGTCCTGGTTCTCTGTCGACAGGAGCACCACTGGCGTCCCGAAGTACAGGATGCTCGGCTCGATCTCCAGGTGGGTGGCGACTGTCTGTGCGGGCTGGGTGCTGGAAGGTGCCGTGTTCATGGGGAGAAGCCTGCGGTCCGTTTACTTCGGCCGGGACCGAAGTGCCTCAGGGGACAATGGACGGTATGAACATGCAGCGCGCCCATGCGGCCGGTCCTGACCTGGCTACCGTGGCGAAGCTTCTGGCCGATGGTACGCGGGCGGGTTTCTGTCTGGCCCTCCTCGACGGCCGGGCTTGGACAGCGACGGAATTGGCGCGTCGTGCGGGGGTGGCGCCCTCGACCGCGACTGAGCACTTGCATGCGCTCGTCCGCGGAAACCTGCTGGCCGAGGAACGGCAGGGACGCCACCGCTATGTGCGTCTGGCCGGTCCGCACGTGGCCGAGGTGATCGAGAACCTCGCCGCGATCGCACCCGAGCGCACCCCTGCACCCCGCTCCCTTTCGGCGGCCGGCCGCCGAAAGGCCCTCGCGCACGCCCGCACCTGCTACGACCACCTCGCCGGGACCGTCGGGGTCGCCATCACCGATGCGATGCTCGAACGAGGGCTGCTGAACCTGGAGCACGGACTCGGACTCACCAGCACCGGAGCGACCTGGCTCGAAGAGCTCGGCATCACCATCCCGACCGGCACACGCCGACCGTCGGTACGGTCCTGCCTGGACTGGACCGAACGCCGCACCCACCTGGCTGGCGCCGTCGGTGCCGCCCTGTGCCGTCACGCGTTCGACACAGGCTGGATCGCTCCCGTCGGCACCACGCGCGCCGTCGCAGTCACGCCCCTCGGCCGACAGGCACTCCGCCGCCATCTCGCTTTGTCCGATGAACTCCTTTCGCAGAAATGAGCAGTTCTGAGAGACCGGAGTGCGGCTGGGTTCTGGGCTGGGACTCCAGGGCCGAGTTACTACCCAGCACGGACTCGACGGCGGCCTGCTCGCTCGGCGACAGCTCGCGGCGGGCCTTGTCGGCGGCGTCGGAGTAGAAGGCGTGGGGGGAATCCGTACGCGAGAGGGTCTCGCGGCTCCGGCCCGGTGCTCCCCAGGGGCGGCCCGGCGCCATGGATCAAGCAGCTCGGCTCGCTGCCGCCGCTCTCGGCGATCTCCCGCACTCCACAGCGCGGCCGATGAGTTTGGGGCTCCCGGCCGGTCCAAGCTCGTGACACCCAGGAAAGGACACCGCCATGTCGGAGCTTCTCGTCGACTTCATCACCTCCCTCGACGGCTACGCGTCGGGAGAGGGCTGGCCCGGGTTCTGGGGCCTCGAGGGCCCGGAGTACCTCGCATGGCTCGGCGAGCAGCCCGAGGTCACCTACCTGATGGGAGCGAACACCTACCGTCTGATGTCGGGCTTCGCCGCAGGCGAGGTCCCCGGTGGCCAAGCCGAGTTCAGGCCCGAAGAAGAGGCGTCCGTCGACGAGCTCACGCAAGCGTCCAAGGTGGTGTTCTCCTCCTCGCTCGAGGAGCCACTGACCTGGGCCAACTGCACGCTCGTCCGCGACGACGCCGTCGAGGCGGTCCGCGCCATGAAGTCGAGTGGCTCGGGGCTCCTCAGCACGATCGGCAGCCTCAGCCTGTGCCGGTCCCTGCTGCGAGCCGGGCTCGTCGACCGCTTCCGGGTCGTGATGTTCCCGGTGATCACCGGGGCCACGGGCGAAGAACGCATCTACGACGGCTATCCGGACGTCGCCCTCGAGATGATCGAGCACCGCACCTTCGACGGCCGCATCCAGCTCGTCGAGTACAAGCCCCGCGTGCTCGAGCACCCGCCGCTCGGCGCCCCTGCCTGACGTCGCGCCGTCCGCCGGTCCCGGATGGGCCTGAACTGGATGGTCCTGGCCGACGGGCTCGCCGAGCGGGGCTGGGGCGTCCATGCCGCCTCCCACCACCACACGGCCGCCGACCTGGAAGCCCTCGGGCGCCTCGCCGGCGCCTACGGGTGCGTGTCCGTGATCGCGATGACCTCGTCGAGGCGGTCCAGGGCGGCCTGCAGGTCGTCGACCTTGGCCTGGATACGGTCGCGCTCGGCGCGCAGCATGGCTCGTTGCTCGGCGTCGGTGTGGCCGGAGTCCCAGCACGGCAGGAGTTCGGCAATCCTCCGGCTGGTCAGGCCGGCGGCGAACATCTGCTGGAAGAAGCGGACCAGGGCAATGGCGTCCTGCCGGTAGAGGCGCTGGCCGGATGGGCTGCGCTCCGCGATGAGCAGCCCCTGCTGCTCGTAGTAGCGCACGGCGCGTACGGAGACACCGGCGCCCCGTGCCACCTCGCCGATGCGGATCAGCCGCTCGGCCGCGGCCTCGGTGACGGTCATGGTGATCCTTCTCCCCCCGGCCCTGACGACCGGCACTTGCCTCTGACGCCAACGTCAGCTTTTAGCGTACCGGGCATGGACATCAACCACTCAGTTGCCCTTGTCACCGGAGCCAACCGCGGCCTGGGCCGCGCCTTCGCCCAGCGCCTGCTCGCACGGGGTGCCCGCAAGGTCTACGCGACGGCCCGCCGGCCGGAGAGCGTGGACCTGCCCGGGGCCGAGGTGCTGCCCCTGGACATCGCCGATCCCGCATCCGTCAGGGCCGCCGCCAAGGCTGCCCCGGACGTCTCGCTGCTCATCAACAACGCGGGGATCCAGACGGGGACCGACCTGGTGACCGGTTCGCTGGACGCGGTGCGGCACGAGCTGGAGACCAACGTGTTCGGCCACCTGGGAATGATCCGGGAGTTCGCGCCGACGCTCGCCGGGAACGGCGGCGGCGCGATCGTCAATGTCCTGTCCGCCATGTCGTGGTTCGGGGGCAAGGGCGCCAATGCCTACCACCTGACCAAGGCCGCGGCCTGGGCCATGACCAACGGCGTCCGCCTGGAGCTCGCCGGGCAGGGCACGCTCGTGACAGCGGTGCACCTCGGCCTGGCCGACACCGACATGGCTGCGGGCTGGCCCGTGGCCAAGCTCGCCCCGTCGGACCTGGCCGACGCGGCGCTCGACGGTGTCGAGGCAGGCTTGGGCGAGGTCCTCGCCGACCAGTGGAGCCGGGACGTCAAGTCCCGGCTGCCGCTGGCGCCGGAAGAGTTCAACGCCGCGATGGACCGTGCCCTGGCGGCGCTGACGGCGGCCTGAGGACCCTCGGGCCGCGCTGGCTTCAGCCGGTTGCTTCCGAGGACGGTCAGTCGGTACTCCGTCCGCAGCCGTGGACCTTCATGGTGTGGCTCGCGTCGGCGGCAGTGACAGTCGCGGGCGCGGGCCAGGTCTCGGCGACGCCATAGGGACCAGCGCGTCGCGATCAACAGGGTGACAGATGATGAACATCATCAGTCTTCAGAGGTCCGGTTCCTCCCGCCGAGCCGCTGATGCCTGCGGCCTGTCCAGCCGACAGCGACCCAAGCGGCGAAGAGAACGATCGCGGCGACGATGCCCGCGACGGTGTCGGTGAAGACGAGTGCGAGCAGGACCGCGATCAGCGTGATCGTCCCGACCGAGGACGTGGCGAAGGAGTCGGCACGCAGGACGATGCGCAGGAAACCTGAGGAGGAAGTATCGGTCATGTCATGTCCATTCTGCGGCCAGGGCTCGTCGTGATCAACGGAATGTTAGAAGGCTGCCGATCCAGTGACGCGTGCACATCGAGTGCCCCCCTCCACGGGAACTCCTGGAAGCCCCCAGGCGGAAGCGGGAGGCCCGCCTTCGCAGGCAGGAGCCCCGCCCCGCCGAACGGCCAGGTCGGAGCCTCAAAGAGAGCCAGGTTGGCCTGAAGCATTAGTTGACGTCCGCTCAGGTGCGGGGAAACTCTGACTCAGCGTCCGCCCTCTGAGCAGTGGTCCCATGCGTGCTCGACGGTCAGACATGCGTTGTCATGCTCACGTCATTCGGGAGGTACCGTGTTGAAGCACCTCATCGTGGCCAGTGCTCTGGCGGCCTCGGCCGCTCTGGTGCCCGCCGTGCCGACGACGGCGGGTGAGGCCGCCCCGCCCGCCGCCGAGCCCGCTCCGATTCCGACCGTCGGCGAGGAGAAGGCGGTCGACCTGCGGCTCGGCTCCCCCGGCAGCCCGGTCCGGCGCGTGATACGGCACCCCGGAGCGCAGTACGTCAAGGTGCACTTCGCGCGGCTCGCCCTCGCGGCCGGTGACTCTCTGACGGTGTCCGACCCGGCCGGACGCGAGGTGCACACGTACCACGGCGATCCCACCCGGGGCGGCGCCGCACGCGGGGACGCGAGCTTCACCCGGCACGGCCGCACCGGCTTCGCCGCGATGTCCGTGGACGGTGACACCGCCGTGGTCACCCTGCACACCCGCAAGGGACGGGACTCCCGTGTCGCGATCGACCGCTACTGGCGCGGTTTCACCCAGGCCGAGATCGACGCCAAGAACCCGGGCGCGCGCAGCGTGTGCGGCGCCGACGGGCGCCGGGACGCGGTCTGCTACAAGACCAGCCATCCCGCGCAGTACGCCGCGTCGCGCGGTGTGGCCCGCATGCTGAAGAACGGCGGCGGCTGGTGCACGGCCTGGCGCGTGGGCCGGGGCAACCACATGCTGTCCAACAACCACTGCGTCAAGACGCAGGCCGAACTCGACGCCATTGAGGTGCAGTTCGACTACGACTGCGCCACCTGCGGCGGCAACGACCCGCGCCCCGGCACCAAGGTCGGCGCGAACCGCCTCCTGCGCACCTCGCCGAGCCTGGACTTCACGCTCTTCAACGTGGACAACTTCGACCAGATCAGCCAGTTCGGCACGCTGTTCATGGAGACGCGCGCGCCGGTCCTCAACGAGCAGGCCTACGTCATCGGCCACGGCGACACCCGGCCGAAGCGGATATCGCTCTTCGAGGAGCGGGACGGCGGGGCCTACTGCGGGGTGCGGAACCCGCAGCTCGGCAGCGAGGACGTGGGCTACTCCTGCGACACGTCCGGCGGCAACTCCGGTTCCCCGGTGGTGGCCACGTCCTCGCACAAGGTGATCGCCCTGCACTGGGGCGGCTCCTGCCCGAACAACGTGGGCACGCGGGCCGACCTGATCTATCCGCAGATCCAGGACCTGATCGACAATCGTCCCTAGGCCCGTACGGGTACGTCCTCAGTCGGTGCCTCGTCGACCGTCGGCGGCGGCTGGGGCGGCTGTGGCAGTGCGGCCGTGAGCCGCAGTGCCACCACCGCCGCCACCGCCACCAGAGCGGCCGTCCCCCCCACCGCCGCCCGGTAGGGCCCGGCCTCGCCGCCGTGCCCGCCGCCCCCGATCACGGCCGCGCACACCGCGATGCCGGCCGCTCCCCCGAGCGTGCGGATGATCTGGAAGAGGCCCATGGCCTGGCCCATGTCCGGCGGGGCGATGGACGCGAATCCGGCCAGCTGGACGGTGAGGACGGCGGTGCCGAGGACCAGGCCGACCAGGAACATCAGGGCCCGTACGGCCCAGGTGTGGTCGGCGACGCCCGGCGCGGCGAGCAGGCCGAAGACCACGGCGGCCAGCAGCAGCGCGGGCACGGTCAGGCGGCGCGGGCCGAGGCGCGGCAGGAGCCGGTCCACGGCCTGGGAGGCGAGCATCAGGCCGAGCGCTTCGGGGAAGACGCTCAGCCCGGCGTCCAGGGCCGAGGCACCGAGGGCCGCCTGGTAGAGCAGCGGGAAGACGAAGAGCACGCCCATCAGGCCCGCCGCGGTCAGCGCGGCGAGGACGGACCCCGTCGCGTAGGCGCGGTCGGTGAACAGGCGCAGGCGCAGGAGGGGTTCCTCGGCTCGCCGCAGATGGACGATCGCGGCGGCGAGCAGGGCCGTACCGAGCAGGGCGCTCGCGGCGACGGCCGGTCGGGTCCAGCCATGGGAGGGGCCGTAGCCGAGCGCGTAGGTCAGCAGGCCGAGCGCGGGGGTCGTGAGCCAGAAGCCGGTGCGGTCGAAGGGGCCCTGGGCGCCCTCGACCTGCTCGCGCAGGCCGAACAGGCCGAGCAGGACGGCGGCCGCGCCCACGGGGACGTTGACGAAGAACAGCCAGTGCCAGGAGAGGTGTTCGGTCAGCAGGCCGCCGAGCGGGGGGCCGAGCGCGGGCATCAGGGCCGTGGGGACGATCAGGACCTTGGACAGCTTCATCCGCTCGTGCGGGGCGAACGTCCGGAAGAGGAGCGTCATGCCCACGGGGGTGAGCAGTCCGCCCGCCAGGCCCTGCACCGCGCGTGCCGCGACCAGCTCCGGCAAGTGCTGCGCCAGGCCGCACGCCGCCGACGCCGCCGTGAAGACGGTCAGCGCGCCGAGGAACACGCGCTTGGTGCCGTAGCGGTCGCCGAGCCAGCCCGCGACGGGCAGCGTCAGGGCCAGGGCGACCAGGAAGGCCGTCTCGACGGTGTTGGCCGCCGAGACGGGCCTGCCGAAGTCCTCGGCGATGGTGAACAGGGCCGGGTTGACGATCGTGGAGTCCAGGCCGTTCATGCACATCGCGGCCACGTAGACGACCACGACGGCGACTTTGGGAGACACCGGACGGGGCGAGGTCACTGGGCCGGCGCCCCTGCGTCACGGGCGGTGAGCCACTCCAGCGCGTCCTGGCGCGGGCAGGGGCCGTACGTGACCGTCCAGCCCTCGGGTACGTCGGCGAACAGCGGCCACAGGGAGTGCTGCCCCTGGTCGTTGACGAGGACGACGAAGATGCCGTCCGCGTCGAAGGGATGGGCGGGGGCGCCGCCGGTCACGGGCGTCGGTGTCACTGGGGTCACTTCTCCAGCTGGGTCAGTCGGTCGGCGACCACGCGGGCGATGTGCGCGATCGGCTCGGGCAGGGTCATGTCCTTGTGGGAGCAGGCGACGTTCGTGTTGTCGACGCTCCCGCTCACATAGGGGGTCCAGGTGTCGGGGGTCAGGGTGTCGTCGATGGTGTCGACGGTTGCCCGGAAGAAGAGCACGTCGCCCTGGAAGACGCGGTGGTCGTAGGCGCGTACGAGGTCGTTGGTGTTGAGGTAGATCGCGGCGAGGGCCTCGATGGTGGCGGTGGGCAGGGCGGCCAGCGGGCTGCCTTCGCGGTGCAGGACGTCGACCACGTTCTGCGTGGTGAGCGGCTTGCCGTCCAGGCTGTCGGGGCCGTAACCGCCCATCGTCAGAAGGGATTCCAGCGCTTCGGCGTGGTCCGGTACGGGCAGGTCGCGGAAGCCTTCGGCCGGGTAGGCGTCGAGGATCGCGAGGAGCTCGACCTCCTGGCCCTCGGCCTGGAGGTGTGTCGCGACGGCGTGGGCGATGATGCCGCCGGTGGACCAGCCGAGCAGCCGGTACGGGCCGGTGGGCTGGACCTCGCGGACGCGGGACGCGTAGTGCGCGGCCAGCTCCTCCAAGGTGGCGGGCAGCGGGTGGGCGGCGGTGGCCCGGCCGACGCCCTGCGCCTGGAGTCCGTAGACCGGTACGTCGGCGGGGATGTGCCGGATGAGGCCCGCGTAGCACCAGCTGAGGCCGCCCGCGGGGTGGACGCAGTGCAGCGGGGCGCGGTCGCCGTCGCGGGCGGGGCGCAGCGGGAGGAGGACGTCGAGCGGGTCGTCGTCCTGCCGTTCGGCGTCGAGGACCGCGTCGAGGGCGGCCACGGTGGGCGACTGGAAGACGGTGCCGATGGAGACCTCCGCGCCGAACGCCGCCTTGACGCGGGTGGCGAGGCGCACGGCGAGCAGCGAGTGCCCGCCGAGGTCGAAGAAGTTGTCCTCGACGCCGACGCGGTCCAGGCCGAGTACGTCGGCGAAGAGCGCGCACAGCTGTTCCTCACGCGGGGTGCGCGGGGCGCGTCCGCCGCCGTTCGCGCCGGGGCGGCCGGGGGCGGGCAACGCCTTGCGGTCGAGCTTGCCGTTGCTGGTCAGCGGCAGCCGGTCGAGGAGCACCACGGCCGAGGGGACCATGTGCACGGGCAGGTGCTGGGCGGCGTACTCGCGCAGCTGCGCGGCGGCGTCCGGGTCCGCACCCACAGCCGCCTCCGCCTCCCCGTCCGTCCTGAGCGTCCGCGGAGACCGCACCGCATACCCCACCAGCCGCTTGTCTCCGGGCGTGTCCTCGCGGACGACGACCGCCGCGTCGGCGACGTCGGGGTGTGCGGCAAGGACCGCCTCGATCTCGCCGAGTTCGATGCGGAACCCGCGGATCTTCACCTGCTGGTCGGCGCGCCCGAAGTATTCGAGGGTGCCGTCGGCGCGGCGGCGCGCCAGGTCTCCGGAGCGGTACATGCGGGTGCCGCGCTCGCCGAAGAGGCCCGCGTAGGGGTCGGCGACGAAGCGGGTCGCCGTCAGGTCGGGGCGGCCCAGGTAGCCGAGGGCCACGCCCTCACCGGCGACGTACATCTCGCCGGTCACGCCGGGCGGCACCGGCTTGAGGCGCTCGTCGAGGACGTACACCCGCAGGTCGGGGATGTTGACGCCGATGGTGGACGAGGTCGCGCCCGCGGCGGTGGCGCGGTCGAGCGGGAAGTAGGTGACGTGGACGGTGGTCTCGGTGATGCCGTACATGTTGACCAGGACCGGCGCGTCGTCGGCGCGGCGCGCGTACCAGTCGTCGAGGCGGCCGAGCTCCAGGGCCTCGCCGCCGAACACGACGTAGCGCAGGGCGAGTTCGTGGCCCGGCTCGTCGCGGTCGGCGGCGGCGAGCTGGTAGAACGCCGACGGCGTCTGGTTGAGGACGGTGACGCGCTCCTCGGCGAGCAGGCGCAGGAAGGCGCCCGGGTCGCGGCTGGTGAGGTGCGGTACGACGACGACCTTGCCGCCGTACAGGAGCGCGCCCCACAGCTCCCACACGGAGAAGTCGAAGGCGTAGGAGTGGAACAGCGTCCAGGCGTCGTCGGGTCCGAAGCCGAACCAGTGGTCGGTGGCGGTGAGGAGCCGGGTGACGTTGTGGTGGGAGACCACGACGCCCTTGGGCCGGCCGGTGGAGCCGGAGGTGTAGATGACGTACGCCGGATCCTCGGGGGCCAGCGGCCTGGTGCGGTCCTCCTGGCGCAGCGGCGCGTCGTCGTGGGCGTCGGACGCCCCGCCGTCGACGGTGATCAGCGGCAGGTCGTGGGCGGGCAGGCGCGGCGCGGTGGCCGTGTCGGTGATGACGGCGGCGGGGCGGGCGTCGTCGAGCATGTACGCGAGCCGCTCGTGCGGGTAGTCCGGGTCGAGCGGCAGGTACGCGGCGCCGGAGAGGGACACCGCGAGCAGGCCGGTGACCAGGTCGAGCGAGCGGGGCAGGGCCAGGGCCACGATGGAGCCGGGTCCGATGGAGCGGGCGGCGAGGAGGCGGGCCAGGCGGTGCGCGCGGGCGGAGAGCTCGGCGTAGGTGAGCCGGTCGCCGTCGTGGCTGACGGCGACGCGGTCCGGGTAGCGGCGGGCGGCGTCCTGGTAGCGGTCGGCGAGGGTGACCGGCGCCGCCTGCCCGCCGGGCAGGGCCTGGGCGTTGCCGTCCACCACGGCGTGGCGCAGCTCGTCGGCGCTGAGCAGCGGAAGGAGCCCGAGCGGGGTTTCGGGCGCCTCGGCGGCCGCGGTGAGCAGCCGGGCGAGGCGGTCGGCGAGCGCCTGGGCGGTGGCGCGGTCGAACAGGTCGGTGCGGAACTCCAGGAAGCCGCCGATGCCGCCGCCGGGCAGTTCACCGGCGTTGAGGGTCAGGTCGAACTTGGCGGTGCCGGACGGCACGGCGTCGAGCCGGGCGCGGGTGTCGGGGCCGAGGGCGAAGGTGGTGTCGGGCACCGACTGCCAGGCCAGCATGGTCTGGAACAGGGGGTGGCGGGCGAGGGAGCGGGCCGGGTTGAGCGCTTCGACGAGGTGGTCGAAGGGCAGGGCGTCGTGTTCGTACGCGCCGAGGGTGCCGGTGCGCACGCGGCGGAGGAGTTCGGTGAAGGTGGGGTCGCCGGAGGTGTCGGTGCGCAGGACGACGGTGTTGGTGAAGAAGCCTACGAGGTCGGCGGTGGCGTCGTCGTCGCGGCCCGCGACGGGGGTGCCGAGCGGGATGTCGGTGCCGCAGCCGTGCCGGGTGAGCAGCGCGGCCAGGCCCGCCTGCACGGTCATGAAGACGCTGGTCCCGGTCGTGCGGGCGAGCCGGGTCAGCGCGGCGTGCGCGGCCTGGTCGAGCGTGAAGGGGACGGTGTCGCCCCGGTGGGACGCGACGGCCGGGCGCGGCCGGTCGGTGGGGAGTTCCAGCTGGTCGGGCAGGCCCGCCAGGGTCCGCTTCCAGTAGGCGAGCTGGGCCTCGGCGAGCGGGGTTGGCGCGTGCGGGGTGCCGAGCAGGAGCCGCTGCCGGGCGGCGTGGTCGGCGTACTGCGCGGGCAGCGGTGCGAAGCCGGGCTCCCGGCCCGCGAGGCGTGCGGTGTAGGCGGTGGCGAGGTCGCGGGCGAGCGGGGTCGTGGAGGCGCCGTCGCCCGCGATGTGGTGCAGGAGCAGCAGGAGGGTGTGCCGCTCGGGTCCGGTGCTGAACAGGGTGGCGCGCAGCGGGGGTTCGGCGGCGAGGTCGAAGCAGTGCCGGACGGCGCCGCCGAGGTCGTCGCCGGGTGCGGCGAGGTGCAGGACGGGGTGGGCCGCCGGGTCGGCGCGGTCCAGGATGCGCTGGCGCGGCGGCTCGTCGGGGGCGTCGGCGGCGGTGGGGTAGACGGTTCTGAGCGTCTCGTGGCGGGCCGTCAGGTCGTGCAGGGCGCGGGTCAGGGCGTCGTGGTCGACGGGTCCTTCGAGGGTGAGGACCAGGGGGATGTTGTACGTCGGGCTCGGTCCCTCCAGACGGTGGAGGAACCAGAGGCGCTGCTGGGCCGGTGACAGCGGCAGGTCGTCGGTGCGGGGGACGGGAGTGAGGGGGATCGCCTGTACGGGGGCGGGCTTCTGGGAGCGGACCAGGTCCGCGAGGGCGGCCGGGGTGGGGTGGCGGAAGACGTCGGCGAGGGAGACGTCGGCGTCGAAGGCCTCCCGGATGCGGGCGGCGAGCCGGGCCGCGAGCAGCGAGTGGCCGCCCAGGTCGAAGAACCCGGCGCCGGGCGCGACGGCGATGTCCGGGCCGAGCAGTTCGGCGAAGAGGTCCCGGACGGTCTCGGTGTACGGGTCGTCGGCGTACGTGTCTTCGGTGACCGTCGCCCCGTCCCTCGGGGCCGGTTCGGGCTCGGGCAGGGCGCGGTGGTCGAGCTTGTCGTTGGCGGTGCGGGGCAGCGCGGCGAGCAGGGTCACGGTCGCGGGCACCATGTGTGCGGGCAGGGCGGCCGCCAGGTGGTCGCGGAGCGCGCCGGGGTCGACATCAGCGGTACCGGAGTCGGCTCCGGCGCCCGGGCGCGGCACCGCGTAGGCCAGGAGCCGCTTGCCGGCGGCGCCGTCGCGGGCGATCACGGCGGCCTGGGCGACCGCGGGGTGGGCGGACAGGACGGCCTGGATCTCGCCGAGTTCGATGCGGAACCCGCGGATCTTCACCTGGTCGTCGGTGCGCCCCAGGAAGGTGAGGGTGCCGTCGTCGCGGCGGCGCACCAGGTCGCCGGTGCGGTACATCCGGCCGCCCGGTTCGCCGTGCAGCGCGCCGAAGGGGTCGGCGACGAACCGCTCGGCGGTCAGGTCGGGGCGTCCGAGGTAGCCGCGCGCGAGGCAGGCGCCCGCCACGTACAGCTCGCCCGCCACGCCGTCGGGCGCCGGGCGCAGGCTGGAGTCGAGGACGTAGGCCCGGCTGGCGCGCACGGGCCGCCCCTCGGAGGCGGCGCCGGTCCAGTAGTAGGCGTCGACGGTGGTCTCGGTCGGCCCGTACAGGTTGAGCGGGTGCAGGCCCTCGACGGCGCAGAGCCGCTGCCACAGGGGTTCGGGCACGCTCTCGCCGCCGACGACGAGGACGGCAGGGATGTGGCGGCCGTCGTCGAGCAGGCCTTCGGCGAGCAGCGCCTCCGCGTACGAGGGCGTGACGTCGAGGTAGTCGACGCGGTGGGTGTCGACGTACGCGGTCAGGGCGGCGGGGTCGCGGTAGGTCGCGTCGTCGAGCAGGTGCAGCTCGTGGCCGTGGACCATCCACAGGACCGGGTCCCAGGCCGCGTCGAAGGCGAACGAGGCGCTGTGGGCGACGCGCAGGCGCTCGCGCCCGGTGCGGGCGACGGCCGGTGCGATGTGGTCGCCGCCGTGGCTCGCCAGGAGGTTGGCGAGCGAGGCGTGGGTGACGACGACGCCCTTGGGGCGGCCGGTGGAGCCGGAGGTGTGGATGACGTAGGCGGCGTCGGCGGGTGCCGGCGTGGCCGCCGGGCCGTGGGCGGGTCTTCCGGTGAGCGCGGCCCGGATCTCGGGTGCGTCGAGGGGCAGTTCGGGCAGGCCGTGGGCGGGCAGGGCGGCGAGGGTCTCGGTGGTGCCGAGGACGCAGGCGGGGCGGGCGTCGTCCAGGACGGCCCGGGTGCGGGCGGCGGGGTGGCCGAGGTCGAGGGGCTGGCAGGTGCCGCCCGCCTTGAGGACGGCGAGCAGGGCGACCAGCATGTCGGTGCCGCGCGGCAGGGCGAGGGCGACCGCCGTGTCGGGGGTGACGCCGCGGGCGGCCAGTTCGTGGGAGAGCCGGTTGGCGGCCGCGTCCAGTTCCGCGAAGGTGAGCGCGCTCGTGCCGCAGCGCACGGCGACGCGGTCCGGGGTGCGGGCGGCCTGCGCGGCGAACGCCTCGGGCAGCGTCGTCGGGCCCGGCGCCTCGGTGCGGCCCGCCGTGACCCGGCGCACCTCGTCCGCGTCGAGCAGGTCGAGGGCGGCGAGCGGGCGGTGCGGGTCGGCGATGAGCTGGTCGGTCAGCGCGCCGAGCAGGTGCCGGAACGCCGTGCGGTGGCGGGCGAGTTCCTCCGCGTCGTAGCGGTCGGCGGCGGCGTCCAGTGTGAGGGTGAGGCCGCCGTCCCGGTCGGGCAGGGCGCCGATCGCCAGGTCCTCGACGGGACCGGCCGCCACGTTGCGTACGGTGCCGACGAGCCCGGCGAAGTCGAGCGTGCCGCCGTCGAAGGGCTTGATGTTCACCATGGGGCCGGTGAGGGGCGCGGTCACGGAGCTCAGGCCGAGGTCGCGGCGGAGGTCCGCCTGGGGGTAGCGCTGGTGGCGGCGGACGGCGCGGACTTCGAGCACCACCTTGCGCAGCAGTTCCGCCAGGGTGTCGTCGGGGCGTACGGCGAGGCGCAGCGGCAGGACGTTGACGGTCATCGCGGGCGTGCGCAGCGCAGCGGGGCCGCGGCGGTTGGTCACGGGCAGGCCGAGCACCACCTCCGGGGCGCCGGTGACGCGGTGCAGATACGCGGCCACGGCGGCCACGAGGAGCTCGGCCCAGGTGGCCTTGGCCGCGGCGGCGGCCGTGGTGAGGCGGTCCACGTGCGGCAGGTCGGCCGTTGTCCGGCGCGGTGCCGGGCCGCTGCCGTCGGCGGGCCGGGTGGCCAGGGTGACGGGGGCCGGCGCGTGCGCCATCCGGTCGGCCCAGAAGCCCCAGTCGGTCAGGTACTGCGGGCTCGCCGCGTACTGGGCCTCGTCGTCGACGAGTTCGCGCAGGGACGCGAAGCGGCACTCGGGTGCGGGCCCCGCGGGGTCGGCGGTGAAGGCGGTGTACAGCTCGGCGACGCGCTGGCCGATCAGCTGGAGGGCGTAGGCGTCGACGGCGATGTGGTGGACGCGCTGGTACCACCAGAAGCGGTCGTCGGCGACGCGGATGAGCGCCTGGGTCATCAGGCCCTCGGCGCTGTCGAGGTCGGCGGGGCGCGCCAGGTCCGCCCTGATCCAGGTGTCGGCCGCGTCTTCGGGCCGGTCCGCCGTGCGCAGGTCGAGCCGGTGCACGCGTACGGGCGGCTCCTGCGCCACCAGCTGCCGCGGTTCCCCGTCCGCTTCGGTCACGCGCAGGCGGAGCGTGTCGGCCTCGGCCACGGTCTGCCGGACGGCGCGCTCGAACCGCGCCTCGTCCACCAGCCCGTGAATCTCCGTCACGTCGGCGGTGTGGAAGGCGGTGGTGCCGGGGTCCAGCTGCTGTGCGTAGTGGATGCCGGCCTGCGAGGCCAGCAGGGGGAACGCGTCCGGACGCTGCTGCATGCGTAGAACTCCTAGAGGATGAGGGCGCACCGGTCCGCCAGCGCGTTACTTAGGTAAGCCTAAGCTATCTTTCTCGTGGTGATTTCCGGCGGTCCGATGGGAACCGTTCCGCCCGCCCCGCCCCCGAAGAGGAGCCGATGCCCCACCCCACCGACGGCGCGCCCCGCGCCCTGACGGACCTCAAGTCCGCCGTCCAGGACCACATCGCGGAGCGCCGAGACGAGCTCGTCGCGCTCAGCCGCCGCATCCACGGCCACCCGGAGACGGCCTTCACCGAGCACCGGGCCGCGGCCTGGTGCGCCGACGCGCTGCGCGCGGCCGGATTCGAGGTGGACTCCCCCGCGTACGGCCTGCAGACGGCGTTCGCCGCGACCATCGGCTCCGGGCCGCTGACCGTGGCGCTCGTCTGCGAGTACGACGCCCTTCCGGACGTCGGGCACGCCTGCGGGCACAATCTGATCGCGGCGGCCGGGGTCGGCGCAGCGCTCGGCCTCGCCCCGTTCGCCGATGAACTGGGCCTGCGCATACGGGTGTTGGGCACTCCGGCGGAGGAGCGGGGCGCGGGCAAGGCCCTGATGCTCGACGCGGGCGCGTTCGACGGCGTGGACGCCGCGATGATGGTGCACCCGTGCCCGTTCGAGATGGCCGACTTCCGGTCCTTCGCGCTCGGCACGCTGTCGGTGACGTACACCGGCCGCGCGGCGCACCCCAGCCTCAACCCGCACGAGGGCCGCAACGCGGCCGACGCGCTGACCGTCGCCCAGGTCGCCCTGGGCCTGCTGCGCCAGCATCTGCCGCCCCAGTGGCGGGTGCACGGCATCACCACGGAGGCGGGCACCGCCCCCAACGCGATACCGGCCCGCGCGACGGCCGAGTACGAGCTGCGCGCCCTCGCCGCCGAGGACCTCGCCGAGCTGCGGTCCCGGGTGGAGGCCTGCTTCCGCGCCGGAGCCCTGGCCACCGGGTGCGAGGTGACCCTCGAACGCCCCGAGCCGGACTACCTCGACTTCCGCGGCGACCCCGCGCTGATCGCGCTGTGGACCGCGAACGCCCGAGCCCTCGGCCGGCCGGAGCCGGTGGAGCGCCCGCCGTTCGCCTGCACCGACATGGGCAACGTGTCGCACGCCGTGCCGTCCATCCACCCGGTGCTCGACATCAGCGGCGGCGCCTGCGCCCCGCACGAGCCGGAGTTCGCCGACGCGGCGGTGTCGGCCTCCGCCGAGCGGGCACTGGTCGAGGGGGCGACGGCGCTGGCGTGGACCGCGGTCGACTTCGCACGCGACGTCGGGCATGACTTCGCGCATGGCGTCGCGCACGCCGAGGGGCGGGGGCGACCGGCGGAGTGAGGAGACCGCGGCCCGCTCCCCCTCGTGACCGAGGGAGCGGGCCGCGGTGACCGGGCGTACGAAGTGCGCTGACCGGACGTCAGGACTTCGACAGCGCCTTGGTGATGTCGTCCATCACGACGTCGCTCGCCAGCGGGCCGCCGCGCGTGGACCACACCGAACCGTCGACGGTCACGGCGTGCTCCTTCTTGACGGCGTTGAGCTCCTTGTAGGCGGGCTTGGACTGGACGTCCTTGAGCGCCTTCTCACCGTCGGAGGTGAGGGTGGACAGGAACAGCCAGTCGCCGTCGATCTGGTCGATCTTCTCCAGGCTCAGCGACGGCGTGTGCGCGTTGCCGTCCTTGTTCTGGGTCTTGGGCCGCTTCAGGCCCATCTCCAGGGCGACGCCGCTGGCGAACTGCTTCTTCTCCATCCAGCTGGGGCCGTCCGGGTTCCAGCGGACGATGGAGACCTCGGCGCCCTTGTTCTTGCCGAGCTCGGCGCCCGCGGCCTTCGCGGCGGACTCATGGGCGGCGATGACCTTGTTGGCCTTGTCGACCTTGTTCACGGCGTTGCCGATGCCGCGGAAGGAGAGCTTCCAGTCGTCGGTCGGCGCCATGGTGACCAGCGTGGCCGGGGTGATCTCGCGGAGCTGCTTGAGCACCTGCTCGTCCTGCATGTCACCGGCCAGGATCAGGTCGGGCTTGGCGGCGACGACCTTGTCCATGACGGGCTGCAGCAGGTTGCCGACGACGTCGACGCCCTTGACCTTGTCGGCCAGGTAGGCCGGGGGCTTGTTCATGCCCTGGCCGTTGGTGATGCCGACCGGCTTGACGCCGAGCGCGAGGACCGCGTCCAGGTCCTCCTGGGTCAGCGTGACGACGCGCTGGGGGTGGGCGGGCACCTGCACGGCCCGGCCCGTGGCGTCCTTCACCGTGCGGGTCCCGGAGCCCTTGGCCGCCGAAGTGCCGTCCGAGCCCTTGGAGTCCTTCGCGTCGTCGCCGGAGCCGCAGCCGGTGAGCAGCAGCGCGGCCGCCCCGAGGGCCGCGAGGGCCTGCGCCGCCCGGCGCGGCGCGAGGGAAGAGGATCTGCGGGGCAGGTTCATCGATGACTCCGTGTTCAATGGGACATGCATGAAAGGACATGCGGCAAGGCGCGCGAAAGGGAACGGCCGTCCGGCCGCTCCACCCCGCACCACAGCGGCTAAGGTTAGCCTTACCTTACAGTTGCGTGGGAGGGGGGTCGCCCCGTCCCCCGGGAAGGGCGGGGCACACAGTGGAACTGCGCGTCGAGCAGCTCACCGCCGGATACGCCGGCCGCACGGTCGTCGACAAGGTCGAGTTGACGATCGGCTCCGGCCAGGTGGTGGCCGTGGTCGGACCCAACGGCTGCGGGAAGTCGACCCTGCTGCGGACGATGGCCCGCCTGCACGAGCCCGCCTCCGGGCGGATCCTGGCCGACGGCGACGACGTGTGGCGGATGCGGCAGCGCGAGACGGCCCACCGCATCGCCCTGCTCCCCCAGTCGCCCCAGGCACCGGAGGCCGTCACGGTCGCGGGCCTGGTGCGCTACGGACGCCACCCGCACCAGGGCCTGTTCCGCCAGTGGTCGCGCGACGACGAGCGGGCGGTGGCGGAGGCGCTCGACGCCACCGGCACCACCGCCCTGGCCGACCGCCGGCTCGACGAGCTCTCCGGCGGCCAGCGCCAACGCTGCTGGCTCGCCATGGTCCTTGCCCAGGAGACCCCGGTCGTGCTGCTCGACGAGCCCACCAGCGCGCTCGACATCGGCCACGCCGTGGAGGTGCTCGACCTGGTCCGCGCGATCGCCGCGGGCGGGCGTACCGTCGTCATGGTCGTGCACGACCTCGCCGCCGCGGCGCGCTACGCCGACACGGTTGTCGCCATGCGGGACGGTCGTGTGGTGGCCTGCGGGCCGCCGCGCGAGACCATTGACGCCGCGCTGGTGCGTGAGCTGTACGGGATTGATACGGAGATTCTGTTTGCGTCGTCGGACGGAGCGCCGGTTGTCGTGCCGACCGCTGGCGTGGGCGCCCTTGGCAGTTGAGCACTCCGCAGGAATTGCGGTCTATCACCCGCGGGCGCGTCGTGGCTTGTCGCGCAGTTCCCCGCGCCCCTTCGGGGCGCAAACCCGGCTCCCTGCCCCCACGGCCCGGAAGGATCCGATCGCGTGTCGGCCACCCACCCCACACCCGGACCCGCCGAAGACGCCCGTGCCGTGGCCACCCGGCTCACCGGGCTGGCCGCCGTCGGTGCGCGCCCGCTGTCCGGTGCTCTCAGTGAAGTCGCCCTGGACGGCGGGCGCCTCGTCGTCGTCAAGTGGGACGGCGCGCCGGGGGCGGTGCGGGCCGAGGCTGCGGGTCTGCGCTGGCTCGCCGCCGCCGGGACGGTCCGCGTTCCCACCGTGCACGGTCACGACGGGCGTTGGCTGGTGACGGACCGGGTCCCGATCGGCCGGGCGAGCGCCGAGGGAGCCCGGCGGTTCGGCCGCGATCTGGCCGCCCTGCACGCCACCGGCGCGCCCGCCTTCGGCGCCCCGCCGCCCGACGGCCCCGTGGACGCGTACATCGGGCTCGCCCCCATGCGCAACGTCCCCGGCGACGACTGGCCGGGCTGGTACGCCGAGCACCGCGTGCTGCCCTATCTGCGCCGCGCGGTCGACGACGGCACGATCCGGGGCGCCGAAGCGCCCGTGATCGAGCGCGTCTGCGAGCGGCTGCCCGACCTGGCAGGACCCGCCGAACCGCCCGCCCGCCTGCACGGCGACCTCTGGAACGGCAACGTGCTCTGGAGCGCCGACGGACACGCCTGGCTGATCGACCCGGCGGCCCACGGCGGCCACCGGGAGACCGACCTCGCGATGCTCGCCCTCTTCGGCTGCCCGCACCTGGAACGGATCCTCGACGCCTACCACCAGGCGGCACCGCTCGCCGACGGCTGGCGGGACCGCGTCGGCCTGCACCAGCTCTTCCCGCTCCTGGTCCACACCGTGCTCTTCGGCCGCGGATACGCCGAGCGGGCCCTGGCCGCCGCCCGCACGGCCCTGGCGGGCTGACCCCGTCAGCGCAGGTCGAGCCGCATCAGGACCCGAGGGTGCCCGGCGAGCACCGAGGTGGTGTCGGCGGCATGGACGAACCCCGCGCGTTCGAAGTTCTTCCGGATCCCGGCGTACGCCATCGTCAGGTCGACCCTCTCGTCACCACTGTCCAAGGGATACGCCTCGATCGCGGGCGCCCCCTGTGCGCGGGCGAACTCCACCGCACCGGCGATCAGGGCGTGCGAGATCCCCTGCTTCCGGTGGCCGGGGCGTACCCGGATGCACCACAGCGACCACACCGGCAGGTCGTCGACGTGCGGGATCTTCCGGCTGCGCGCGAAGGACGTGTCCGAACGCGGCGCCACGGCGGCCCAGCCGACCGGCTCGTCACCGTCGTAGGCGAGCACTCCCGGAGCGGGCTCCGCGCGGCACAGGCCCGCGACGTACGCACCCCGGTCCGGCCCGCGCAGCTCGTTGTTGAGCTCGGAGGGGATCCGGTAGCTCAGGCACCAGCAGACATTGGCGTCGGGCGACTTCGGGCCGATCAGCGTCCGGACGTCGTCGAAGGCCGAGGCCGGGCGTACATCGATGGTCATGGAGCCACGGTGTCATGACGTACGTGAACGCGCCGTGGCCCGGACCCCGCCAGACGGCTCACCAGGCCCGTCTGAGAAATCCCGAAAAAGTTCGGGCGAGGATGTCGAGAACCCGTGACCGGCTCCGTCCCCGCCATGAACGCGGCCACAATGGGTCGCACGAGCACCGAGGAGAACACGATGGCCAAGTACCTGCTGCTCAAGCACTACCGCGGCGCCCCGGCAGCGGTGAACGACGTGCCCATGGACCAGTGGACGCCGGAGGAGATCTCGGCCCACGTGCAGTTCATGAACGACTTCGCGGCCCGCCTCGAGAAGACCGGCGAGTTCGTCGACGGTCAGGCGCTCGCCCCGGAAGGCACGTGGGTCCGGTACGACGGCGAGGGAAGGCCGCCGGTCACCGACGGCCCGTTCGCCGAGACCAAGGACCTCATCGCCGGCTGGATGGTGATCGACGTCGACAGCTACGAGCGCGCCGTCGAGCTGGCCGGTGAGCTGTCGGCCGCCCCCGGAAAGGACGGGAAGCCGATCCACGAATGGCTGGAGCTGCGTCCGTTCCTGACCGCGCCGCCCACCGTCCCGGAGTGCCTCGTCCATGGATGAGGCACTGCTCCGCAGCCTCACCCCGAGCGTGCTCACGATCCTCGTCCGCCGCGGAGCCGACTTCGCGGCGGCCGAGGACGCCGTGCAGGACGCCCTGGTCGAGGCGGTCCGCGCCTGGCCCGCCGATCCTTCCCCAAGCTCTCGGCTGCGCTCGAGCAGGGGAGACCCCATTCAGGATCCCAAGGGCTGGCTGGTCACCGTGGCCTGGCGCAAGTTCCTCGACGCGGCCCGCGCGGACACCGCCCGCCGCCGACGCGAGGACCACGTCAACCAGGAGCCCGCACCCGGACCCGCGCCCTCGGCGGACGACACGCTCCAGCTCTACTTCCTGTGCGCCCACCCGTCGCTGACCCCCTCGTCCGCGGTCGCGCTCACGCTGCGCGCCATCGGCGGGCTCACCACCCGCCAGATCGCCCAGGCCTACCTGGTGCCCGAGGCGACCATGGCGCAGCGCATCAGCCGGGCCAAGCGCACCGTCTCGGGACATGGGGTCTCCCCTGCTCGAGCGCAGCCGAGAGCTCGGGGAAGGTTCGACAAGCCCGGCGACGTCGCCACGGTGCTGCGCGTCCTCTACCTGGTCTTCAACGAGGGTTACTCCGGTGACGTCGACCTCGCCGCGGAGGCCATCCGGCTCACCCGGCAGTTGGCGGCCGCGATCGACCACCCGGAGGTGGCGGGGCTGCTCGCCCTCATGCTGCTCCACCACGCCCGGCGCGCCGCCCGGACCGCGCCCGACGGCAGCCTGGTGCCGCTCGCCGAGCAGGACCGCGGCCGGTGGGACACCAGGATGATCGCCGAGGGCGTCGCGGTCCTGCAGGCGGCGCTCGCCCGCGACCGCCTGGGCGAGTTCCAGGCCCAGGCCGCCGTCGCGGCACTCCACGCCGACGCGCCCACCGCCGAGGAGACCGACTGGGTGCAGATCGTCGAGTGGTACGACGAGCTCGCGCGCCTGACCGACAGCCCGGTCGTCCGGCTCAACCGCGCGGTGGCCCTCGGCGAGGCCGACGGCCCGCGCGCCGGACTGGCCGCGCTCGCGGCCCTGGACGACACCCTGCCCCGCCACACCGCGGTGGCCGCGTACCTCCACGAGCGCGACGGCGACCTGGCAACGGCGGCACGCCTGTACGCCGAGGCGGCCCACAAGGCCCCCCACCTCGCCGAACGCGACCACCTGACACGCCAGGCCGCCCGGCTCAACGCCCAGCTGCGCCACTGACGGGGACGGAGTCAGGCGCCGCCGCCCGCCGCGCTTGAGCCCGATGGCTTGCGGACCCGGGTCCGGGGCAGCCGCGTCGCCCCGGCGGCGGCGAGCAGGCAGAAGGCGAGCACCCACCAGAAGGTGTCGGCGAACGCCCAGGAGACGTCCGGGCCGCGGGCGGAGAGGCGGTTCTGGAGGACCACGGCGAGGGCGGCGGTGCCGACCGAACCGCCCACGGTGTTGAGCAGGTTGAGCGCTCCGGAGGCGCGGGGCAGGTGCTCGGGTTCGATGCGGCTGTAGACGATGTTCATGACGGGCGCGCCGATCATGGCCATCCCGACGCCGCGCACCGCGAGCGCCGCGGCGATCACGGCGTCCGGGGGCTCGTGGCCGAGCTGGGTGAACGGGGCCGTGCCGATGAGGATCAGCACGATGCCGGTGACGACCAGGGTCCGGGGCGCGACCTTGTCGATGGTGCGGTTGACGAGGACCGAACCGGCGGCCGCGCCGAGCCCTTGGGGGGCGAGCAGGAGTCCGGCCTCCCACGCCGAGAGGCCGCGCCCGGTCTGGAAGTACAGCGGCAGCAGGAACATGGTGCCGAACACCGACGCGCCCAGGACGAGCAGCGCGAGCGCGGCGGCGCCGAAGGGCGGCCGGGCGAACAGGCGCGGGTCGACCAGCGGTGTGCCGCGGGTCCGCAGGCCGTGCACGGCGAAGGCGGCCAGCATCGCCAGGCCCGCCGCGATGCCGATCACGGCCGGAAGGGTGCGGTGGTGGGCGACCTCGGTCAGGCCGAACACCAGGACGGCCAGGCCGGGTGAGAGGAGCGCCGCCCCTCTCAGGTCGAACGCCGTCCGGCGCGTCGACGGCGGTACGGCGGGCACGTGCCGGCGGGCCAGGAGCACCGCGGCCACGCCGACGGGCAGGTTGACCAGGAACAGCCACGGCCAGGACGCCACGCCGAGGATGGTGCCGCCGACCAGCGGGCCGAGGACCGGGGACAGGAGCGGGACGACCGCCACGACGCTGATGACGCGCCCGGTGCGCTCCTTGCCCGCGACGCGGGCGAGGAGCGCCTGCCCGGTGGCGGGAAGCAGTCCGCCACCGAGGCCCTGGACCACCCGGAACACGATCAGGCTCGTCGCCGACCAGGCGAGCGCGCACAGCAGCGAGCCGAGCAGGAAGACGCCCACGGCGGCGAGCCAGGTCCTGCGGCCGCCGAACCGCTCGGCGAGCCAGCCGGACGCGGGCACGGCGGCCACGACCGCGAGGAGGTAGGCGGTGGACACCCACTGGATCTCGGCGACGGACGCGCCGAACTCCCCGGCCAGACTGTCGATGCCGACGCTGACGATCGTGGCGTCGATGGTGGCCATGAACGTGCCGAGCACCAGGATGAACGCGATGCGCAGCAGGTGTGCGTCGACGCGGTCGGACGGTGGCGTGGTGTGCGTGGGCGCGCTCATCGGCGCTCCACGAGGTCGAGCACGTCGTCGTCGAGGTGGCCGCTCAACGTGCGCAGCAGGTCGAGCAGTTCCTCGGCGAGCCCGTCGGCGTCCACCCCGGCGCGGTGCGCGAGCACGCCGGTCCAGCCGTCGCCGTCGGGCATGACCGTGAGGGTGACGGGGTGGTGGGTGGCCTCGCGGAAGCGGGTTCCGACGACCGTGAGGCCGGGGGCGGGTTCGCGGATGCGGTCCGGGTCGACGGGATAGTTCTCGAACACCACCAGGCTGTCGAAGAGGCGGCGGCGCCCGGTGAGCCGTTCCAGGTCGGGCAGGGCGACATGGTGGTGTTCGGCCAGGGCCCGCTGCCGTGCCTGGAGATCGGTGAGTACGTCGGCGAGTGTGCCGCCGAGTCGTGCGCGCACCGGCACGGTGTTGGCGAGGAGGCCGATGATCTCTTCGACGCCTTCGAGGTCCGGGGGACGGCAGGCGACCATGGCGCCGAAGCAGACGTCCGCGCGGCCGGAGCGCCGGGCGAGCAGCACCGCCCACGCGCCCTGCACCAGGGTGTTGCGGGTCAGGCCGCGCCGCGCGGCGAGGTGGGCGAGGTCGGCCACCAGTGCCGCGTCGAACGTGATGAGCGTGGGCTCCTGCCAGGCGGGGCCCGGTGTGCCGCCGCCCAGGTAGTCGCCCTCGGGCAGGCCGTCGAGCTCGGTGGCCCAGGCGTCGAGGTCGGGTTCGTGGTCGGCGCGCCAGCGCAGGTAGTCGGCGAACGGCACGGGGGCGGGCAGGTCCGGTGCCTCGCCGCGGATCCGCGCCGTGTAGAGGTCGAACAGCTCGGTGAGGATGCGCGGGGCCGACCAGCCGTCGGACAGCACATGATGGGTCGTCAGGACCAGGTCGGCGCGCTCGGGGCCGCGGCGGATCACGGTCAGGCGGACGAGCGGGCCCGCGGCGAGGTCGAACGGCTCGGCCAGGTCGGCCGCGAGGACCTCGTCGACGGGGCCGTCCGTCACGCGGCAGTCCGGCCAGGGCGACTTGGGGATCACCGCGAGGTCGGCGGGGAACACGGCGCCCAGGTTCGGGTGCCGGGCGAGCAGGTCGGCGCCCGCGGCGTGCAGGGCGTCGACGTCGAGCGGTCCCGCCAGGGAGAACGTGGACTGCACGGTGTACGGGTCGGGGCGCTCGGTGCGCGAGTGCCGCAGCATCACCTCCTGGAGCGGAGTGAGCGCTTGCACCTCGGCGATCGGGTGGCCGTGGTCGAGGGCCTGGAGCTCCGGTGCGGCGGCGGTGCGCAGGAGCGCGGCCCGCAGGTGCTCGGCCAGGTCCTCGATCTCGGCGGCGGTGAACAGCGCGGCCGGCCACGTGATGCGGAGCCCGAGCGCGTCGTCGCGCACCAGGGCGTTGACCATCAGGCTGTGCGGCAGGGGCAGCGCGTCGGTGCCGCCCGAGCCGAGCGGGTCGGCGTCCGGGGGTGCCTGCCACGGCGTCTCCTCGGCGGGGGCGCCGGGGAACTGGCCGAGGTAGTTCCAGGCGACCTCCGGTGCGACGGGGTCGAGGAGGCCCGCCGTGGTGAGGATGCCGTGGCCGAGGCCGTCGCCCTGCGCACGCAGCCGCTCCCTGACGGCCCGCACGTCGTCGTCCGCGTCGAGCCGGACGGGGTGGACGGCGGTGAACCAGCCGACGGTCTGGGACAGATCGACCTGCGGCGGGCGGCCGTGGGACTCCAGCGCGACGAGGAGTTCGGGGGTGCCGCGCCAGGCCCGTACCGCCTGGGCGAGCGCGGTGAGCAGCACGGCGTCCGGTGTGGTGCGGTGGGCGGCGGGCAGGGTCGTGATCAGGGCGCGGGTCGGCGCGGTGTCGAGCCGGAGCTCGTGGTGGCGCGCGGTGGCCACGGTGTCCCGGGCGGGGTCGAGCGGGCGGGTGAGGGGCCGGGTGGCGGTCATCCGCCGCCAGTGCGGCAGTTCGGCCCGCCGGTCGGCCGCGCGCAGCGACCGCGCCCAGGCGAGGAACGGCTGGCCGTTCCGGGCCAACTCCCCACCGGCGTAGGCGTGTTCCACGTCGTCGAGGAGGACGCGCCAGGACACACCGTCGACGACCAGGTGGTGGGCGATCAGGGCGAGCCTGCCGGGCCGGTCGGGTCCGGCGTCCACCCAGAGGGCGCGCAGCAGCGGACCGGTGCGCGGGTCCATCGACGCGCGGACCGCGGCGACGCGGGAGTCGACGAGGGCCCGCAGGTCGTCCGTCGCCGGTACGCAGTGCAGCGCGTCGTCCGTCGCCGGTACGCGGGTCAGCACGTCGGCCCCGGTGACGGCGCCGACCGGCGGGATGTGCAGGGCGTCGTCGGCCAGGCGGGCCCGCAGGACGTCGTGCCGGGCCAGGACCGCGTCGAGCACGGACCGCCAGGTCGCCTCCTCGCCGCCCGCCGGTACGCAGACCTCCACCCACTGGCAGAAGCCGTCGGCGGCGGTGCCCGCGCGGCGCAGCAGGTCCCGCATGAGCGGGGTCAGCGGCGCGTCGCCGACCGCGGGTCCCTCATCGCCGCGCAGAGCGCGGGCCCGGGCCGCGATCCCGGCGACGGTCCCGCCGTCGAACACGTCCCGCGCGGTCAGGCCGAGCCCTTGGCGGCGGGCCCGCGACACCACTTGCAGCGACACGATGCTGTCGCCGCCGATGGCGAAGAAGTCGTCGTCGGGGCCGATGGCGTCGGTGCCGAGGACGTCCCGGAACACGCCGAGCAGCACCGCTTCGGCGGGCGTGGCGGGTGCGCGGCGCTCGGCGGCCGTCGTCCCGGGGTCGGGCAGCGCGGCGGAGTCGAGCTTGCCGCTGGGGCTCAGCGGGAGGCGGTCGATCGGCACGAGCGCCGTCGGCACCATGTGGTCGGGCAACTCCTCGGCCAGGTGGGCGCGGACGCGCGCGCAGTCCAGGTCCGCGTCGTCGGTCGGGATGACGTAGCCGACGAGCCTGCCCTCGCGGACGATCACCGCGCAGGCGCGTACGTCGGGGTGGCGGGTCAGGGTGGACTCGATCTCGCCGAGCTCCACCCGGAAGCCGCGGATCTTGATCTGGTGGTCGGCGCGGCCGAGGAACACCAGCTGTCCGTCCGGCCGCCACCGCACCAGGTCGCCGGTGCGGTAGAGCCGCTCGCCGGGCGCGCCGAACGGGTCGGCCACGAACGCGGCGGCGGTGAGCCCCGGACGGCCGAGGTAGCCGCGGGCCAGGCTCGGCCCGCCGAGGTACAGCTCGCCGGTGACGCCGACGCCGACCGGCTGGAGGCCGCCGTCGAGGACGTAGGCGCGGACGTTCGGGTCGGGCCGTCCGATCGGCAGCGGCCCCGCGTCGTCGGGATCGTAGTGCCAGGTCACGGAGTTGATGGTGACCTCGGTGGGGCCGTAGGCGTTGAAGAGGGCCCTGCGGCCCCGGCCCCAGCGCCGGGCGAGCTCGGGGTCGAGGCGCTCGGCGCCGACGACGAAGAACACGTCGGGGTCGACGGTGCGGTCGTCGGGCATCGCGGCCAGGAACGACGGCAGCAGGTTCACCCCGGTCACCCGGTGTTCGACGATGTAGTCGAGCAGTTCGTCGCCGGGGACGCGCACCTCCTCGGGGGCGATGACGGACGTGCCGCCGGAGAGCAGCGGCACCATGGTCTGCCAGAACGCGACGTCGAAGCTCGTCGACGCGAAGTGCAGATAGCGGTCGTGCTCGGTGACCCCCACGACCTCCTCCTGGAGCGCGATCAGGTCGGGCACGCCGCGGTGGGTCACGCCGACGCCCTTGGGGCGCCCGGTGGTGCCGGAGGTGTAGATGACGTAGGCGAGCGCGTCGTCGGTGAGCCGGGCGCGGGCCTCGGCCGGGTCGGTGTCGGGTACGGAGGCGAGGGTGTCCGGGTCGTCGAGGCGCAGGACCGGCATGTCGCCCTGCTCGCCGGGCAGTTCGGCGCCGGTCGTCACGGCGGCGGCCGGGGCGATGTCGTCGAGCATGTACGCGAGCCGGTCCCGCGGATAGCTCGGGTCCAGCGGTACGTACACCGCGCCCGCCTTGGCCACGCCGAACAGCGCCACCGTCATCTCGACGTCGCGTCCGAGCAGGACCGCGACCGGGTCCTGGGGCCGGACACCGCACTGGATCAGCGCGTGGGCGAGGCGGTTGGCCCGCCGGTCCAGCTCGGCGTAGCTGAGGCTGCGGTCGCGGCAGACCAGGGCCTCTGCGTCGGGCTTGCGGCGCACCCAGGACGCGAACTCCTCCAGCCAGGGGCCGCGGGCCTTGGCGGGCACGGTCTCGCTGCCGGTGCGCAGCATCCGCTCGCGCTCGTCCGCGTCGAGCAGGGGCAGGCCGAGCGCGGGGCGCCCCGGGTCGTCGACGAGCTCCTTCAAGAGGTGGTGCAGCCAGCGGCCGTAGTCGCGCACGGTCGCCTCGGCGAAGGCGCTCGGCTGGTAGCCGAGGCCGATCGTGATCTCGTCGTCGGGGATCACGATCACGGTCAGGGCGTAGTGCGTGGCGTCGGTGATGTCCACGCCCGCCAGGTCGAGACCGGGGGCCAGCGGAGTGCGCTTCCGGCTGGACAGCGGGAAGTTCTCCATCACCAGCATCGTGTCGAAGAGTTCGCCGACGCCCACCGCCCGCTGGATCTCGGGCAGGCCGACGTGGTGGTGGTCGGCGAGCGCCACGCTCTCGGCGTGTACGTCCGCCATCAGGTCCCGCGCGGTGCGGTCCTGGGTGTGCCGCACGCGTACCGGGATCGTGGTGCCGAGCTGGCCGATCATCGACTCCACGCCGTCGACCTCGGCGGGCCGCCCGGACACCGGGCAGCCGAACACGACGTCGCGGCGTCCGGTGAGCCTGCCGAGCAGCAGGCCCCACGCCGTCTGGAGCACCGTGGTCAGGGTGACGCCCTCCGCCCGGGCGAACGCGCGCAGGCGGTCGCTGAACTCGCGGCCCAGGGCGACGCTCACGCGGTCGGGCCGCTCGACGCCGGTCCCGGTGCTCGCGGAGGCGAGCCGCGTCGCGCCGTCGACCCCGGCGAGGGCGGTGCGCCACACGGCGAGCGACGCGTCCCGGTCCCGGCCCGCCAGCCACCGGAAGTACTCCGGGAGCTGCGGGGCCGTGGGGGCCGCGGGGCCGCCGCCCAGTTCGGCGTAGAGGGCGAGCAGGGTGCGGCCGACCAGCGGCATCGACCAGCCGTCGAGCAGGGCGTGGTGATTGGTGATCACCAGCTTGTGCTCGGCGGGGCCGACCCGGGACAGCAGGAAGCGGATCAGCGGCGGCCGCGCCGGGTCGAAGGGCCGCGTCAGCTCGGCGCGGGCGGCCTCGGGGAACCGGTCGTCCTGCCGCCAGTCCAGGGCGACGTCGGCGGGGATCACCTGCACCACGTCGTCCCCGGCCGTGCCCAGGTACACCCGCAGCGCGGGGTGGCGGCGCAGCAGTTCGCGCGCGGCCGCCGCCATCCGGTCCGGGTCGAGGTCGCCGACCAGGGTGGTGACGGCCTGGACGACGTAGACGTCGGTGTCCTGCTCGTCGCGGAGCAGGGTGTGGAAGGACAGGCCGACCTGGAGCGGTGTGGCGGGCAGTACGTCGGCGACGCGGCCGGTGTGTTCGAGGGCGTCGATGGCGGCCTGGTCGAGGTCGACCAGCGGCAGGTCGGACGGGGTGAGTCCGCCGGAGGTGTGGCGCGCGTGCTCGGCCAGTGCGTCGAGGGCCGTGGCCCAGGCCGTCTGGAGGGCGGTGACGGCGTCGGCGCCGAGCACCTTGGTCGCGGCCGTCCACTCCACGGCGAGCCGGGGCGCGCCTTCCTCGTGGACGAAGCAGTTGAGGGCGAGGACCTGCTCCAGCGCCTTGTCGTCGGGCTCGGTCACGGAGAAGGCGTCGCGCTCCGGCAGCCGCCATCCGGTGGCGCTCAGCGGGGCGAACCGGCCCAGGTAGTTGAGGAGGACGTCCGGCGGCGGGGTGGCCGCGAGCTCGGCTCGGGCCTGCGGGTCGAGGTGGCGCAGGACGCCGTACCCGATGCCGCCGTCGGGGACGCCGCGCCGGGCTTCCTTGGCGGCGCGCAGCACCTGCCCCACGTCGCCCACAGCGGGGACGCGGACGGGGTACTCGCTGGTGAACCAGCCGACCGTGCGGGACAGTTCGAGGTGTTCGCGGCCGTGCCCCTCCATCGTGACGGTCATCGCGTCGCCGCCGACGCCCCAGTTCCGCAGGGCGAGCACGAGCGCGGCGAGGAGCACCTCGTCGACACCGGCGCGGTAGGCCGCGGGCAGCGTGGTCAGGAGGGCGTCGGTGACGTCGGGCGGGGCCACGGTGACGGACCGGTGGGCGGTCGCCACGGTGTCCTGCGCCTGGTCGAGCGGCCGGCCGGCGAGGCGGGTCGCGGAGCCGAGGGCGCGGCGCCAGTGGTCGAGTTCGCCGCGCCGCGCGCCGGACGCGCCCTGCTCGGCGAGGAGCAGCGCGTGCCGCCGCCACGACGTGCCGACCGGGTCGAGGGTGCCGCCCGTGCAGGCCGTGTGCAGGTCGGGCAGCAGGACGCGCCAGGAGACGCCGTCCACGGCCAGGTGGTGTACGACGACGACCAGCTGGTCCGGTGTGGCGTCGCCGGTGCGCACCAGGACGGCCCGCAGCAGGTCGCCCGAGCGCGGGTCGAGCTCGCCGGCGAGGCGCTGGGCCAGGGCGGTCGCGTCCTCGCCGTGGACCTCGTTGACGACGGCGCGCACCGTGCCGCGGGGCAGTACCTCAAGGCCTTCGTCCACCCTGAGGCGCAGTGCGTCGTGGTGGTCGAGCACGGCCTGCACGCCCTTGGCCAGGGCGTCAAAAGCGAGTGCGTCGACGCGCAGGGCGGTCCACTGGGCGTAGCCGGCGATGACGTCGAGGTCCTGGTGCGGGTCGAGGAGGCCGCGCACGATCGGCGGCGCGGGCACGGGACCCGTCGGCTCGTCCACCTCGCCGGGGGTGTCCGCCACCGCGTCGGCGGAGGCGGCAAGGGCGGCGAAGCTGCGGCGCGCGAGCAGGTCCCGCGGCCGCAGTTCGATGCCGCGCGCCCGCAGTCGGCTGCTGACGGCGATGGCGGTGATGCTGTCGCCGCCGAGGGCGAAGAAGTCGTCGTCCACACCGACCCGTTCGACCTCGAAGACCTCGGCGAGGACGGCGCACAGCAGCCGTTCGCGTTCGGTGCGCGGCTCGCGTCCGCCGCCGGACGCCGCGGGCGCGGGCAGGGCGGCGCGGTCGAGCTTGCCGTTGGGCGTGAGCGGCAGCGCGTCGAGGACCACCACGGCCGCGGGCACCAGGTGCTCGGGCAGCAGCTCGGCCAGGCGGGCGCGCACGGCGTCCCCGGTGACCGGCAGAGGTGCGGCGTCCCCGGCGGCCGAGGACGACACCACGTAGCCGATCAGGCGCGACGACCGCACCGTTGTGGCCGCCGCGGTCACGCCGGGCACCGCGCCGAGGGCGGCCTCGACCTCGCCCGTCTCCACCCGGTGGCCACGGATCTTGATCTGCCCGTCGCCGCGGCCCAGGTAGGCGAGGCCGCGTCCGGGCACCCAGCGGGCCAGGTCGCCGGTGCGGTACATCCGCTCCCCCGGCGCGCCGAACGGGTCGGCGACGAAGCGCTCGGCGCTCGCCGCGGGGCGGCCGAGGTAGCCGCGGGCCAACTGCGGTCCCGCCAGGTACAGCTCGCCCGCCGTGCCGTGCGGCACCGGCTGCAGCGCGTGGTCGAGGAGGTGGATCCGGGTGCCCGCGAGGGGGTGGCCGATCGTCGGCCCGTCGCCTTCGACCCGGCCGACGGTGCTGGTCACCGTGGCCTCGGTCGGCCCGTACATGTTGCGCGCGGCGATCCCCGCGTCGGCGACCCGCCGCCACAGCGCCGGCGGGGTGGCCTCGCCGCCGAGGACGAGGAGGGCGGGCCGCAGGTCCAGGAGGCCGCCGTCGATGAGCGGCGCGGCCATCGACGGCGTGGTGTCCACGATGTCGATGCCGTCGCGGGCGTACGCGGCGAGCAGCGCGGCGGCGTCGCGGGCGGTCTCGGCGTCGTACACGTGCAGTTCATGCCCGCACAACAGCCACACCAGGTGCTCGAAGGCGGAGTCGAAGGCGAACGAGTAGGTGTGGGCGGCGCGCAGGCGCCGGCCCACGGCGCCCTCGGTCTCGGCGACGACCGTCGTCCACTGGTGGTGCAGGAGCGCGGCGAGGCCGCCGACCCGGCCGAGGACGCCCTTGGGGCGGCCGGTCGAACCGGAGGTGTGGATCACGTAGGCGAGGTGCTCGGGGTGGCGGGGCGCGGCCAGCTCGTCGGCCCGCAGCGGCGCGGCGGACAGCACGGCGGCCTCGTCGAGCAGGGCGGCCCACGGCAGTCCGTCGAGGGTGCCGTCGGTGAGGACGAGGGCGGGTCGGGTGTCGTCGACGAGTTCGCGCAGCCGCTCGGCCGGGTGCGCGACGTCCAGGGGCTGGAACGCGGCGCCCGCGTCGAGGACCGCGAGCAGCGCGACCACCAGGTCCGCGGAGCGCGGAAGGGCCAGGGCCACGATGTCGTCGGGCCCGATCCCGCGGGCCCGCAGCGCGCGGGCGACGCGGTGCACCCGGCCCGCGAGGTCCTGGGCGGAGAGGCGTTCGGCGCCGCACACCAGGGCGGTGTGCCCGGGGTCGGCGGCCACCATCGCGTCGAACGCGGTCGGCACGTCCACCGGCGTGCCGGGCAGGGCGGGCGGACACCAGTCGGCAAGCAGCCGCGCCACGTCGTCGGCCAGGGCGACCTGGCCCACGCGCAGGCCGTCGACGAGCCCGGCCAGCAGGGCCCGGAGCCCCGACAGCTTGCCGTCGACCGCGGCCTGGTCGTTCGTGCGGGCGTCGACCTCGAAGCCGAGGAGGAGCCCGCCGTCGCGGGTCGGCAGGACGCTCAGGCCCATGTCCTCCGGAGGGCCGCCCGCGACGTTGCGCATCACCCCGGCGGCCCCGGCGAAGTCCAGCGTCAGGTCGAACGCCTTGAGGTTGATGCCGCGCCCGTGCAGCAGCGCGCCCGCGCCCGGCACGCCCAGGTCGCGCGGCAGGTCCTCGCCCCGGTAGCGCTGGTGGTCGCGCATCTCCTTCATCGCGGCGGCCACGCGGCGGCTCAGCTCGCCCAGGCCGTCGCCGGCGCGCACGGTCACCCGCAGCGGCAGCACGTTGACGGCCATGGCGGGGGTGCGGAGTTCGGCGGAGCCCGTGCGGCACATCAGGGGCAGCGCGAACACCACGTCGGTGCGGCCCAGGACGCGGTGCAGATAGGCCGCGTACCCGGCGATCAGCGCCTCGCCCCAGGTGACGCCCGCCTCGTCGGCGAACGCGCGAAGGCGGGCCGTCTCCTCGGGCGTGACGACCGCGCGGGCGGTCAGGGTGCGCTCGGGCGGACCCGCGACGGCGTCGGTGTCGCCGAGGTCGGGCAGCGGCGTGAACCGCTCGACCCAGTACGCGCGGTCCTCGGCGGCCCGGTCGCTGTCCCGGTACGCCCGGTCGGCGGCGACGAGCGCGGCGAGCGAGCCGAAGGTCGACGGCGTCGGCTCGGTCCCGCGGACCAGGGCGGTGTAGCGGGCGGCGGTGCGGCGGGCGAGCATCGCGGCGGTGTACCCGTCGAAGACCAGGTGGTGGCCGAGCTGGGTGTACCAGACCTCGCGGTCGGAGAGCCGGATGACGGTGCGTGCGTACAGCGGCCGGTCCACCATGCCGCGGCACGCCTCGGCCGCCCGGGTCCGCTCGGCCTCGACGCGCGCGGCCGCCGCGGCGGCGGGGTCGGCCGCGCCGCTGACGTCGACCACCTCGGGTGCCGCGACCGGCTCGTCGCTGACCTGCTGGCGCGGTCCGTCAGGCGTGTCGTACACCCGAAGGCGCAGGCTCTCGGCCTCCTCGGTGGTCGCGCGGACCGCCTCGACGAGCGCGTCGACGTCCACGGGTCCGCCGCCGGATATCTCCACCACGTCGCCGACCACGTAGTACGGCGAGTCCGGCTCGAGGCGCTGCGCGTTCCAGATGCCCGTCTGGGCCCTGGTCAGGTCGAGCGGCCCGTGGGGCGACACGCTTGCGGTGCTCAATTCACTCTCCTTGCAGTGTGGGGACGACCATCGGCGTGTCCGTCACGGGGTCGGGGACGATGACGCTCGGCAGGTCGAAGACGTCCTTGATGAGCGCGGCGTCCACGACGCTTCCGGGCTCGCCCTCGGCGACCACCCGGCCGTCCTTCATGGCGACCAGGTGGTCGGCGAACCGGCAGGCCTGGTTGATGTCGTGCAGGACGGCGATCACCGTGCGGCCCTGGTCGCGCAGCCTGGCGAGCAGGCCGAGGAGTTGGTACTGGTGCGTGATGTCCAGGAACGACGTCGGCTCGTCGAGCAGCAGGTACGGCGTCTCCTGGGCGAGCACCATCGCCATCCAGACCCGCTGGCGCTGTCCGCCGGAGAGCTGCTGCACGGGCCGGTCGGCCAGGTCGTCGACGCCCGCGGCGGCCATGGCCCCGGCGACGGCCTCCTCGTCCCGCGCCGACCACAGGGCGAGCAGCGACTGGTGCGGGAAGCGGCCCCGGCCGACCAGTTGGCGGACCTTGATGTCCTCGGGGGCCAGCGGATCCTGCGGCAGGAAGCCGAGTTGCTTGGCCAGTGCCTTGGTGCCGTAGCCGCCGACCTCGCGGCCGTCGAGCTCGACGTGCCCGGCGTCGGGGCGGAGGAGGCGGACGAGGGCCCGCAACAGGGTGGACTTCCCGCAGGCGTTGGGGCCCACGATGGCGGTGAACGCGCCGTCGGGGACGTCCAGGCTGAGCCGGGTGGACACCACCCGGTCTCCGTAGCGCAGGGTGATCTCCCGCGCGGTCAGGCGTGCGGTCACGCGCGCCCCACCTCCTTGGTCAGCAGCCAGATCAGGTAGCAGCCGCCGATCGCGGTGCTCACCACTCCGACCGGCAGGGCGACGGGCGCGAGCAGCATCTGGGCGATCAGGTCGGCGCCTTGGAGCAGCACCGCCCCGGTCAGCGCGGCCGGGAGCAGCGGCACTCCGGGCGCGCCCGCGAGCCTGCGGCCGATCTGCGGGGCGGCGAGCGCGATGAACGCGATCGGACCGGCCACCGCGGTGACCGTCGCCGTGCAGCCGACGCCGACGAGGACCATCAACAGGCGCAGCCGGTCGAGCCCGACGCCTGTGGTCACCGCGACGGCGTCGCCGAGCGACGCCTGGTGCATGGCGTGCGCCCGGGCGGCCATGAGCGCGAGCAGCACGGCGATCACCGTGAACGGGATCCCCAGGTCGTCCCAGCCGACGCCGTTGAGCGAACCCGCGCTCCAGCCGACCGCGGCGATCGCCACCTCCAGGTCGGCGCGCAGCACGATCCACGAGTTGAGCGCGGTCACCATCGCGTTGACCGCGACGCCGATCACCACGAGCCGCAGCCCGGAGAAGCCCCGGTCGTACGCGAGCAGGTAGATCACGGCGGCGACGGCCAGGCCGCCGAGCACCGAGCCGACGGCGAGCTGCGCGGACGTGCCCGAGAGGACGGTGAGGGCGACCAGGGTGCCGGTGTAGGCGCCCGCGTCGAGGCCGATCACGTCCGGGCTGCCCATCGGGTTGCGGGTGAGGTTCTGGAAGATCGCCCCGGCCACGCCGAGCGCGGCGCCGAAGACGAGGGCGGCGAGGACCCGCGGCAGCCGCCAGTCCTGGATCACGACGGAGGGCTCCGCGCCGCTCAGCGCGGCGAACACTTCGCGGGGGCTCGACCAGGACGCCCCGTAGCACAGGCCGAGCAGACCGAGGCCGAGCATCAGCCCGGTCAGCACCGCGACGAGGACCACCGTGCGGCGTTCGACCCGCAGTCCGCGTACGGCCATGACGCTCCCCCGCCGCGCCCGCACGGCGGTCGGCTCCCGCACGCTCACAGCGCCCCCGTCCCGTGGCGGCGGACCGCCCAGATCAGCATGGGCCCGCCGAGGAACGCGGTCACGATGGCGACCGGCACCTCGCCGGTGGGCAGCAGGACCCGCGACCCCATGTCGGCGATCAGGAGCAGGATCGGGCCGAGCACCATCGTGTAGAGGATCAGCCACGGCACCGAGCCCCCCGCGGGCCTGCGGACCAGGTGCGGCACGATCAGGCCGACGAACAGGATCGGCCCGGCCACCGCCGTCGCCGCGCCGCTGAGCACGGTGATCAGGACGAGCGCGGCGGCCCGCACCCGGCCCACGCCCGCGCCCAGCGTCTGCGCCACGGTCTCGCCGAGGGTCAGGACGTTGAGCGCGCGGCTCAGCAGCAGCGCGCCGAGCAGGCACACCCCGATCGCCGTCAACGGCAGGGCAAGCGGCGCCTGTTCGCGGGCGGCGAGCGAGCCGACCGACCAGAACCGGTAGGTGTCGAAGACGTCCGGGAGCATCAGGCGCAGGCCGAGCGCGACGCCGCTGAGGACGGCGGTCAGGGCCACACCGGCGAGCACCAGGCGCAGCGGTGAGCGCCGGCCGACCGCGGCGACGAGGAGCGCCGCGAGCACGGATCCCGCGACGGCGAAGCCCAGTTCGCCCGCCTGCCCGCCGGTCAGGCCGAGCGCCGAGCCGACGGTGATGGCGAACCCGGCGCCCGCGGTGACCCCGAGGATGCCGGGCTCGGCCAGCGGATTGCGGGCCAGGGTCTGGATCAGCGCGCCCGCCACCGCGAGCGCCGCGCCCACGGCGACGGCGAGGAGCGCGCGCGGCGCCCGGACGTCCCGCACGATGACGTGGTCGTCGGTGCCCTGGTAGGCGAACAGCGCGCGCAGGACCTCGCTCGGCGGGACCGAGCGGGCGCCGACGCCGATGCTGACGACGGCGACCACCGCGAGGAGCACCAGGCCGCCGACGAGCAGGCCGGTCCGCGGTACGGACCGCTCGGCGGGGGCCGCTTCGGGCCGCTCGGCGGGGGCGGGACCGGGCGTGGTGGGTGCCGCATCGGACGCGCGGCCCGCGGCGGTCACCGCTTCAGGAGCGGAGCGAACGACTTGTCGATCGCGTCCAGGGTCTGCATGGCCTGCCCGTAGGTCGCGGCCTCGGTGTAGCGGACGGGGAAGGTCTTCCCGGCCTTGACGGCGGGCAGGTTCTTCCACAGCTTCGAGTCCATGACGTACTGCACCGACTTGGGGACGCTGCCGTCGGCCTGGACGGAGTAGGTGATGGCGTCGGCGTCGCGCAGCGAGGCCGGGAGCTCCTCGATCGAGGGGTACTCGCTGACGGCCTGCGAGCCGGGGCCCGGCTTCTTGACCTTGCCGTAGTACGTCGCGCCGATGTCCTCGGCGATGTTGGTGCCCCACGAACCGCTGAACTCGCGCTGGAAGGTGCCCTTGGCGGACTCGCCGTACGCGCCGACGTGGCCCAGCTTCAGCTTCGGCAGCACGTGCTTGTACTTCTTCTTGAGCTCCGCCGCCTTGGTCTCGTACTTCTTCTGCACGGCGTCGAACCGCTCGAGGGAGCCCGCGGCGTCGGCCTGCTTGCGGGACAGCTTGCGCCACGCGGACGGCACGGTCGGGCCGATCGCCACGACCGGGGCGATGGACTTCAGGCGCTTGACGTCGATGTCGCCGAGCACCGGCGCGGGCACGCCGATGACGATCAGGTCGGGCTCGGCCTCGGCGATGGCCTCGTAGTTGGTCTCGGTCGCCTGCTCGCCCGCCACCTTGGGGAGCTTCTTGTACGTGGCGAGGTCCTGCTTGCTCATCATGGGCTCGCCGCGCTTCCACGACGAGATCCCGACCAGCGGCGCGTGCGCCTCGATCATGGCGGGCACGGCGTAGCCGGTGGCCACCACGCGCTTCGGCTCGGCCGGGATCTTGATCTTGCCGTTGTCCGCGGCGAACACCCGCGTCCCGCCCTTCGCGGCGGAGTCCGACCCGTCCTTCGACGACCCGCATCCGGTCAGGACCAGGGCCAGCGCGACGGCGCCGGCCAGGCCCGACGATCTGCGTATCGACATGTGATGCTCCTTGCTCTCGGTGCCCTTGAAGGACTGGTCAGTGGTCGTGCTCGTCGTCGAAGTCGGCGACGCCGCGCTTCCAGTAGCCGGTGATGTCGTGGTCGGCCTTGTCCAGGCGCAGTTCGTCGCGGACCCAGCGGCGCAGCGGTTTGATCTGTCCGGCCTCGCCGGCGGCCCACACGTAGAGGGGCTCGCCCTCGGGGACGGTCACCGCCATCACGGCCTGGGCGAGCGCGTCACCGGTGCCCGGCGGACGGTCGCCGCGGTGCAGCCAGCGCACCTGCACGCCCTCGGGCGCGGCGAGCTCGATCTCCTGGGTGGCGTCGGCGACTTCGACGAACGCCCAGCCCTTGGCGCTTCTGGGCAGCTCCTCCAGCCAGCGTGCGACGGCGGGCAGCGCCGTGATGTCACCGGCGAGCAAATAGCGGTCGTAGGCGTGCGGGACGATCAGTCCGCCGGGCGGTCCCGCGACGTGCAGGACGGCGCCCGGCTCGACCGCGCTCGCCCAGTCCGACGCGAGGCCGCCCTCGTGCGGGGCGATGTCGATGTCGATCTCGCCCGTGCCGGGGTCGTAGCGGCGCACGGTGTACTCGCGCGAGGTGGGTCCTGGCCGCGGCCAGCGCAGCATCGTCCCGTTCGGCTCGGGCAGGCGCAGGGAGCCGTCCGGCTCCGGGAAGAGCAGTTTCACGTGCTCGTCCGGCGAGTGGGCCTCGAAGCCTTCCGTGCCCGCCCCGCCCAGGGTCACCCGGAGCAGTCCGGTGCCGACCATGGCGGTGCGCACGACCTCGGTCTCCCGGATGCGGATCGGGTAGCCGACCTTCTCGGCGTGGCGGCCCGCCCGGACCTCCGCGATGCGCTCCAGGTGCCGGTCCCTGTGGTCCTGGAGCGTCATGCGGCACCACCCGTCAACAGCGCCGTCCAGTGCCCCAGTTCGGGCCGCTCGGCCAGGTCGGGGAACTCCAGCGCGGTGGCGCCGCCGGCGCGCCAGCGCTCGACCAGGATCATCATCCGCACCGAGTCCAGGCCGAGGTCGACCAGGTCCTCCTCGGGGGCGATCTCGGCGGGGTCGCAGTCGAGCAGTTCCGCGACGTCGGCGCGGACGCGTTCGGGCGACAGGGGTGGGCTCATCGGGTGGCTCCTACGGGGATGGACTCCGACGGCACGGACGGCGCGCCAGCGGCAGTGATCACCAAACTCAGGTAAGGCTAACCTAATTACTAATGCTGATCACATGCAAGCGAGCCGTGGGGGGGGGGGGGGCCCCCCGCGCCCGCCGGGGGGTGGGTCGGGGGTAGGTTGGGGGCTCGGGAGCGGACGGCTCGCCGCGGCTGGGGATGACTACGCGTTACCTGAGCGCGCTACGGCGCACAGACCACCCGGGTGGTGGGGGTGGTGAAGATGCCGTCCTTCTTTCCCCGGCCCTCGTCGTACTCGTAGTAGACGTACGAGTCGAAGGCGATGTTGCCGTTGCAGCCCGAGTCCGCCGCGACGTCGACGGGCAGCGTGACGGTGCGGGTCTGGCCGGGCGCGACCGGAACCGCGTAGCTGAAGGTCAGGGCGGTGGTGCCGGCGCCGGTGCAGGTGACTCCCGTGCCGCTGCAGGCCCCGAAGGCGAACTTCAGGTCGGGGCGCTGGGTGGTGGCCCAGGTGGGCTGCATCGACTGGTAGACGAACCAGATGTCGGTCGCCTGGTTGTTGGTGAAGGTCATCGTGACAGTGACCGCCGAGCCCGGAGTGACGCTGGCCTGGTCGACGCTGAACGTGACATCGGCGGCGGCGGAGTCGGCCTGCGCGGTCTGCCCGAACCCCAGGGCGAGACAGAAGGCGAAAAAGGCGGCGAGGCCGATACGCCGCAGGTGTGTGATGCGCATGGGCGTGGAGAGTAGGAGGGGGCCCGCGGGCCGTCTCCCCCTCGCGCCTTGTGAACGGCCGCACATGTCTCATCCACGCGGCCTCCGGCGCCCTTCACATAGCGCGCTTCTCCCCTTGCGCCCCGCATACGCCGACGCCCCGCGCTCGTCCCTTCGGCCCCGCCCGCCGCAAGTGTCCGGTAGTCGCCGAACCAAGCGGTGGGACACCGGCGAGGTAACGGCGCGATTCCTCTCAGGGCGACGGGTCCGCGGGGACGGCGGTCAGGAGGTCCCGGACGACGGGACCGGCCGAGGCGCCGCCGGTGCGGCCCTTCTCGACGACGCAGGCGATGGCGACGTTGCCGCGGTGGGCGACCATCCAGCCGTTGTTGGGGGTGCCTTCGGACACCTCGGCGGTGCCGGTCTTCGCGCCGACGTCGCCCGGCAGTCCTGCGAGGATCCGGGCGGTGCCGTCGGTGACGGTCGTACGCATCATGGCCCGCAACTGGCCGACCACACGCGGCGGCAGGTCCTTCGTCACGGTCGTGTCCTGCTGGCCCCGCACGAGCGCGGGCTGCCGGAACGTGCCCGACACGGCGGTGGCCGTCACCGACGCCATCACCAGCGGGTTGGCGAGGACCCTGCCCTGCCCGATCATGGCCGCGGCCTTCTCGGTCTCGTCACGGGGTGCGGGCACGGCGCCGTCGAAGGACGGGATGCCGGTGCGCCACTTCTGCCCCATGCCGAAGTACCGGCCCGCCACCTCGCCCAGGCCGTCGTCGTCGAGCTCGTCGCGCAGGCCGATGAAGGCCGTGTTGCAGGACTCGGCGAAGTCCTCACGGAAGGTGGCACCGCGGTGTTCGGACTTCTCGACGTTGTGGAACTGCTTGCCGACGGTGAGGTAGCGGGGGCAGTCCACCGTGTCGCCCGGCTCGACGGCGTCCTTGAGGAGCAGCGCGCCGGTCGTGACGACCTTGAAGGTGGAGCCGGGCGCGTACGTGCCGGACAGGGCGCGGTTGAAGCCGCCGGCCGGGGAGTTGGCGACGGCCAGGATCTCGCCGTCGTCGACGCGCAGGGCGACGAGCGCGGCGTCCTTGCCCTTGGCCTTGGCGGCAAGGGCCCGCTCGGCCGCGGCCTGCCAGGCGGGGTCGATCGTGGTGGCGATCGGCTTCCTGGCGGCGCGGGTGGGCCGGGCGCCGAACGTGGCCTCCGTGCCGGTGACTTCGCCGCTGGTGCGGTCGACGCGCCGGACCGCGCCGCGCGGTCCCGCCCCGGCCGCGCCGGATGCCTGGGCCAGGACCGGACCCAGGGACGGATGGGTGTCGCCCGACAGGACCGCCCCCTTCCGGTCGGTGACCTCGGCCCCGCCGCCGTCCTCGCGCTCCAGGCGGAACTTCTCCGTGTCGCTGAGCTTCGGGTGGACGAGGGACAGCTTCCAGTCCACCGTCCAGTCGCCGTCGTCCCGCTTGCGCAGGGGCAGTTCGGAGCGGTAGGTCCAGGTGCCGAGGCCGGTGACCGGCATCCTGGCGGTGAAGGGGACCGTCACGGTGTCGTCCGCGTCGGCGGTGGCCTCGCCCGCCGTCAGCGCGGGCTTGCCGATGTCGAGCCCGACGGTGAAGTTGCGCAGCACCCGCTCCGCCTGGTCGGGGCTCGACGTCAGCCGGGCCGCGCGGGACATGCGGCCCGCCGCCCAGTCGGCCAGAAACGCCCGCGCCTTCGCCGTGGCCTCGGGCGCGGGTTCCGGGGAGTCCGCGGCGAAGGGGCCGAGCTCGGCCGCGTACGCCACACCCGTGGCGAGCACGACCGCGAGGGCCGTGGCGGCGGCCGTGCGGGCTTTCCGGGCGGAGGGCCCGCGGCCGTAGGTCGTGGTGCGTTCTGCGTCGGTCATCAGGGGCTCCTGGTGGTCGGCTGCGACAGGGCGGCTACGGCAGCGATGTGGCGACCACGGATGCCGCTTCGGCGATCAGCCGGTCGTCGGGGGCGGCGTCCTTGTCGCCGCGGTGCGACAGGATCGCGATGACGAGCGGGGCGGCATCGGGGCGCCACACGACGGCGATGTCGTTGCGGGCGCCGTAGTAGCTGCCGGTCCCGGTCTTGTCGCCGACCACCCAGTTCTTGGGGACCCCGGCCCTGATGACGTGGTCCCCGGTGGTGTTGGTCTTCAGCCAGGTGGCGAGCTGGGCGCGCTCGGGCTTGGCGAGGACATCGCCGAGTACGTACGCGCGCAGGTCCTTCGCCAGGGCGCGCGGCGTGCTCGTGTCGCGCTTCTCGCCCGGGACCCACCGGCTCAGGAACGGCTCGACGCGGTCCATCCGGGTCACGTCGTCGCCGATCCGCTCAAGGGCGGCGTCGAGGCCCTTGGGTCCGCCGAGCTTGTCGAACATCAGGTTGGCCGCGGTGTTGTCGCTGTAGCGCACGGCCGCGTCGCACAGCGCGCGCAGGGTCATGCCGGTGTCGACGTGCTTCTCGGTGACGGGAGAGTTGGCGATCAGGTCGTCCTTGGAGTACTTGACCACCTGGTCCATCCGGTCCGGCCCGTACTTGTTCAGCACTTCCGCCGCGGCCAGGGCCTTGAACGTGGAGTTGTACGCGAAGCGCCGGCTGTCGTTGTACGCGACCTCGCGGCCGGTGCCGGTGTCGACGGCGTACACGCCGAGCCGCGCGTCGAATGTGCGCTCCAGCTTCTTGAACGCGCGGGCGTACGACGCGCCGGCCCCCTTCGGCGCGGCCTCGTCGCGCCGGTCCGCGGGCGGCCGCTCGGCCGCCGAAGCCGGGGAGCCGTCCTGGCCGCAAGCCACGAGCGGGACGAGGGCGAAGGTGGCGAGCGCGGCGTGGACGGCCCGCCGGGCACGGGAGTGCTGCATGGTCAACCTCCAGGAAGCCCCGCACGCGGGGCGCGGGGGACGGAGCCGCACGGCGCCGTCCCGATGCGTGGTGATCAGTGCCGGGACCAGCCTCACCGCCGGTCGGTCATGCGGTCCAATACGCTTACGTGCGGTTTCATGCCGATCCGGCATAGGGATAGGGTGCGGGTGTGGATCTCGTGGGAGCGTGTCGCGCGTTCGTCAGCGTCAGTGAGCGCGGCAGCTTCACCGTCGGCGCGGCCGCCGCGCGGATGTCGCAGCCGGTGGCCAGCCGTCGCGTGGCCGCGCTCGAGGAGCGCTTCGGTGAGCCGTTGTTCGAGCGGACCTCGCGGCGGGCCGTGCTCACGCCCTTCGGCCGGGACCTGCTCCCGGCGGCCAGACAGCTCGTCCAGGCCGCCGACGTGCTGCTGCACGAGGCGGAAGCGGCCCACCGCAAGCCGTGGCGGCTCGCGGTCCCCGGCATCTGCGCCACGGCCGACCTGGCCCGCCTGGTCGCCGACGCACGCGGACACGGCGTCACGCTCGAACTGCGGGTCGCGCCGCCGACGCAGCGCACGGAGCTCATCCACGCACAGCAGGTGCGCGCCGCGCTGCTCGCGGTGCCCGAGGACGAGGCGACGTGGTCCGTACCGCTCGGCCTGGCCACCGCCCAGGACCCCGGCGTGAAGCGCGTCTACCTGGAGACCCTGCGGGTGGGCCGCGGCTCCCCCGCCCCGGCCCGCCGCGTCTGGATCCAGCCGGAGGACGACGTACCGCACATCCGCGACCCGCTGACCCGCCTGCGCGACGCGCTCGGCCTGCGCCCCGCGCAACTCGTCGCCGCGGCCGACCTGACGACCGCGGCCGCGAACGTCCTGTGCGCCCACGACCTGCTGCTCTGCTCCCCCGCGCAGGCCGGTGAACTCGGCCTGACCTGGCGGCCCATCGGCGAGATCACCCTCCGCCGGGGCTTCGCCCTCACGGCCGCGGCGGACGGCAACCCCCAGCACCTCCAGGCGCGCCTGGGCGAGGCCATCGCCCGCTGCCTCGGCACGGACGCCTGCTCCAAGCCCGACACCCCGGCGGTCACCACGAGAGGGACGACGACGTGAACACCGAGGCGCTGCTGCGCGACCTGCGCCAAGAGCTGCGCGACGGCGGCCTGCACGGCTGCTTCCTCGTACGGGACCTCGGCACGGGGGACGAACTGGGGCTTGAGCCCGACACCCAGCTGCCCGCCGCGTCCCTGGTCAAGATCCCGCTCGCGGTGGCGACCGCGGAGCGCATCCGCCGCGGCGAGCTCGACGGGGCGACCGCGCTCGACGTACAGCCGGGACGGATCAGCACGCCCGGGCCCACCGGCGTGAGCCGCTTCCGCCACCCCGCCCGCATCGCGATCGACGACCTGCTCTATCTGAGCACCGCCATCAGCGACGGGGCGGCCGCCGACGCGCTGTTCGACCTCACCCCGCCCGCCCGGGTCGCCGCCGTCCTCACCGACCTCGGCCTGCGCGGCTTCACCGTCCGGCACGGCATGCGCGAGCTCTCCGACACCCCCACCGAGCGCTTCACCGCCGCCCAGGTCCACCTCGCCCACGCCCTGGCCATCGACGCCGGCACCAGCGGCCGCGGGCACCGCCTTCCCCAGCTCGACACCACCCGCGCCAACACCGGCAGCGCCCGCGCCTACGTCGACCTGCTCCAGGCCCTGTGGACCCCGTCGGCCATCCACCCCGACGTGGCGGCGCGCGTACGCGACCTCATGGCCCACAACCTGATCCGGCACCGCCTCACCCCGGACTTCAGCTCCGACGCGACGACGTGGTCCTCCAAGACCGGCACGCTGCTCAACCTGCGCCACGAGATCGGCGTCGTGGAGCACGCCGACGGCCAGACCTTCGCCATCGCCGCGCTCACCGAATCCCTGGTCCCGGCCGGCGCCCAGCCCGGCGCCGACGCCCTCATGGCCCAGGTCGCCCGCGCGCTGCGGGACCACCTGCGGCAGCGCTAGGGCCTGTCCGACGGGTCGGCGGGCCGAACACCCCCGGCCGCGCACTGCCGGTTCCGGCCCGGCTCCGCGATGATGGCCGCGGCGGCCGAGCCGTCGTGGCTGAGCGGGGGGGGGACGGATGCCCAGGGGGATGAGTTACGCGGACGCGGTGCGGCTGCTGGGTGGCGCGGACAGCCCGGCCCTGACCGTGCTCGACCGGCTGACCAGCGGGGCGCTCCTGGTGGCCACCGGCGGCGGGTCGCAGCTCGCGATGAGCCTGTTCGACGCCACCGGCGAGCTGACGCGGCTCAGCCAGTCGCTGCTCGCGGGCCTGGGCGAGCGGGCCCGCGGCCTCGGCCGGTTCGACCGCACGCAGCGCCTGGCCGCGGCCCACGCCGTCGTGGTGCTCACCGCGTACTTCGACACCGTCACGGAGCTCGACCTCCCCCTGGCGAGAAGGGAGTTCACCGTGGGCCGCGCCGACGCGGTGCGCCTCGCCACGGGTCAGGCCCCGCACAACGGCAGGCTCGCCTCGCTGACGGACGAGCTACTGCGGGCCGAGGTGCCGACACCCTCACCGCACCGCCCGTACGAGGCACAGCTGGGCGCCCTCGAAGAGTTCTACCGGACCCTCTCCCAGCGGCTCCTGGAGTACGTGTCGGACGGCGAGGCGTGGGGTGCCGCGTCCGCGCAGGAACAGGAGGAGGTGAGCACGGGACTCCTGGAGACGGCGCCCCAACGGGCCGTGGCCGCCTACGAGATCCTGTACCGGCGGCTCGCGGCGGAGTTCCCCGAAGCGGCCGTCTGGGTCAACCTCATCGACCACCAGGCCACCCGCGACGAGGTCCGCCGTCTCCACCGCACCCTGCGCGACCTGGAGGAAGCGGTCGTGCGTGCGGCCGCGGGGCAGGGCGCGGCCGAGCGGTACCTGGCGCTGAACCGCGCCTCCAGGGCGGCCCTGAACGCCTCCCTCCTCGCCCTGGAGGACCTCCCGGAGGGCCTGACCGTCCCCACGCTCGACGAGGGGTACCTCTCCCCGGACTTCAAGGTCGCCCCCTTCGGGCCCGCCGACCGGCTCTCCGAGGAGCACTGGTGGGACCGGTGGCCGGTCCGGCACGACCTGGAGGGCTTCCTGCGGAGCCTGTTCACCGCGCCCGCGGCCGTCGAGACTCCGCTCGTGCTCCTCGGGCAGCCCGGTTCCGGCAAGTCCGTGCTGACCCGCGTCCTGGCGGCCCGGCTGCCCGCGGACGACTTCCTCGTGGTCCGGGTGCCGCTGTCCGCCGTACCCGCCGACGCGGCGATCCAGGACCAGATCGAAGCGGCGATCCGCGCCGCCACCGGGGAGGCCATGTCCTGGCCCGACGCGACGCGCACGGCACCGCGGGCCCTGCCCGTGGTCCTGCTCGACGGCTTCGACGAGCTCCTGCAGGCCACCGGCGTGCACCAGTCCGACTACGTCCAGCGCGTCGCCGCCTTCCAGCAGCGCGAGGCCACCCACGGGCGCCCCCTTGTCGTCCTCGTCACCAGCCGCACCGCGGTCGCCGACCGCGCCCGCCTCGCGCCCGGAGGCGTCGCCGTACGGCTCGAACCCTTCAGCGACGCGCAGGTGACGCGGTGGCTGGAACTCTGGAACCGGCAGAACACGACGTACTTCCGACGCCACTCCTTGCAGCCGCTGTCCCCCGACCATGTGCTCACGCAGCGCGAACTGAGCGGTCAGCCCCTGCTGTTGCTGATGCTCGCCCTGTACGACGCCGAGGACAACGCCTTCCGGCGCGAGCACGGCGACCTCGCCGGATTCGACCTCTACGACCGCCTCCTGACCCGCTTCGCCTCCCGCGAGGTGCACAAGGGCCAACCGGGGCTCGCGGACGAGCAGTTGGCCCACGCGGTCGAGTCCGAGCTGCTGTGCTTGTCCGTGACAGCCTTCGCGATGGTCAACCGCGGTCGGCAGTGGATCACGGAGGCGGAGCTCACGGCCGACCTTCAGGCGCTGCTGCCGGAGCGTGCCGGTGCTCCGCATGCCGCCGATCTGCGGGCCGCGCTCACGCCCGGGCAGATCGTCGTGGGGCGGTTCTTCTTCATCCACCGCGCGGAGGCGACGCGGGACGGGGTGCGGCTGCGGTCCTTCGAGTTCCTGCACTCCACCTTCGGTGAATTCCTGGTGGCCCGGCTGGTGTTGCGCGAGCTCCAGGACCTCGCCGCGGCAGCACGCTCGGACGCCACCCGCGTCCGGGTGCCCGCTCCGGACGACGCCTTCCTCCACGCCCTGCTCTCCTACGAGACCTTGACCGTCCGCGCCGCGACGCCGGTCTTCCTGGGCGAGGCCCTGCACCGCCTTCCGGCCGAGCACCTCGCCGTGCTGCGGCCCCTGCTGCTGCGCCTCTTCCACGGCGCCCTGGACGCACGGCAGGAGCGCGCCTTCGACGGATACCGTCCCGCGGCCCCGCCGGTCCCGGCCCGGCATGCCGCCTGGTCCGCCAATCTCCTGCTCCTTCTGCTGTCGCTCGGTGAGCCGGTGCGGGGCCGGGAGCTCTTCCCGGAGGGCGAACCGGTGGACCATTGGCACCGCCTGATCACCTTGCTCAAGTCCCAGCTCACGCCGGAGGGCTGGTCCACGCTGATGTGGACCGTCGGCCTGGAACGCGTCTGGTCGGGCGAGCTCAGGGACGTGCGTCTCACGGTCGCCGACCCCTACGAGACGGCGCCCGCGATCGACCCGTACTGGACGTACGACACCGCTCCCGGAAGCGCGGATCGGGGGCACCGCTCCTGGATGCACGACAGTCACGAGCCCTCGCGCCGGGAGACGCACCTGCTCTGCGACAGGGAGCGCGACGTCCTCCAGCACGCCCTTGAGCCGCTGTGCGAGGCGGGACTCGGCATGGCCCTCACCGACTTCGCCGGCTACTGGGAGGACCGCTGCCCCTCGGCGGCACACGCGCTGCTCGCCCTCTGGGCCGCCCGGGAGCGGGATCCGGAGACCACCGGGCCCTCCGAGCTGCACCGGACGGCGCTCACCATCGCGCTGCACAGCCTGCCCGGCTCGGAACCCCAGTTCCAGGAATTCATCGAGCGCTATCTGCGCACCGTGGTCCACGAGTGGCGGGCCCTTGGACGGCACCCCGGTGAGGAGTGGCTGCGGCGCGCCATGGAGATCGTGCGCCGCAACGAGTCCGGCAACACCGCGGGCCGGGAACTCGACCGCCACGCGGGCCCGCTCTACGACGGGACGGGCTGAGCCACGTCAGGACCTGGGCGGTTCGACGCCGTCATCCACGTCCAGGAGGCCGTAGGCCCGTGCGAGTGCGCCCACGGCGGCCGTCATGGCCGTACGCAGCGCGGGCGGTGCGACGGCTTCGACGTCGGCGCCGAGGCGCAGCAGCTCACCGCAGGCGTGCGCCACGCTCTCGATCGGGATGACCGCCTCCACCCAGCCGTCGTCGCCGACGGCGGTCGCGGTGGTGTCGACGGCCCGGACGACGTCCGGGGGCATGTTGTCCGGCAGGCGCTCGCGCCCCCGCGGGGACAGGCGGACGGTGGCCGTGCCCGCGTACCGGCGGTCCCGGAAGTCGTCGAGGTAGGAGGCCCAGTACACGGCCAGGTCGAAGCCCTGCGGCCGGTCGAACCGCTCGTCGGCCGGGACGGCGTCGAGGACCTGGGCGACCCGGTAGGTCGCGATCCGGCTCGCCGAGGACGAGGAGGCGGCCACGACGTACCAGACACCGGACTTGAGCACGAGGCCGTAGGGGCGCAGGCGGCGCCGCACCTCCTGCGGGGCGCGCCAGCGGCGGTACCGCACGTCCACCGCGCGCCGGGCGAGGACCGCGTCGACGAACAGCGGCAGGTGCGGCGTCTCCTCGGCCTCCCGGTACCAGCCGGGCGCGTCCACATGGAACACCGCCGCCGTCCGCGCCGCCTCCTCGCGCAGCACCGTCGGCAGCGCGGCGAGCAGCTTCAGGCGCGCGCCCGTCACCTCCTCCCCCAGGCCCAGGTCGGCGGCGGGGCCGGGCAGTCCGGCGAGGAACAGCGCCCGCGCCTCGCCCTCGCTCAGGCCGGTGAGGCGGGTGCGGTAGCCGTCGAGCAGCTGATACCCGCCGCCGGGGCCCGGCTCCGCGTAGACGGGGATGCCGACGGCCTGCAGCCGCGCCAGGTCGCGGTAGGCGGTGCGCACCGACACCCCGAGCTCGTCGGCGATTCCCCGCGCGGGCAGGCGCCCGCGGGACTGCAGCAACAGCAGCACCGAGAGGAGGCGACCGGCAGACATGCGCACATCCTTCCGTACAACTTCCGTGCAACTTCCGTACAACACTGACAGCCCCTGACACGCGGCTCTCCTACGGTCGGTCCGTCGGTCCGCAGCCCGCGCCGACCATCGCCGGACAGGAGTCCTCCGTGCCCCGAACCGACCCCGCCGCCCACCCCTCGGACCGCGTCGCCGACCGCCTCTCCGTGATCGAGCTACGCCAGTACACGCTCCGCCCCGGCCGACGCGACGAACTCGTCGAGCTGTTCGACCGTGAGCTCCTCGAGACCCAGGAGGAGACCGGGATGACCGTGCTCGGCCAGTTCCGGGACCTGGACCACCCGGACCGCTTCGTATGGCTGCGCGGCTTCCGCGACATGACGACCCGTCACCAGGCGCTGACCGCGTTCTACGAGGGTCCCGTCTGGGCGCGGCACGGGCCGCAGGCGAGCGCCACCATGGTCGACTCCGACGATGTCCTGCTGCTGCGTCCCGCGTCGGCGGGGAGCGGCTTCACGCTCCGCCCGTCCGACCGGTCCCGCACCCCCGCGCGGGACCGCTTCGTGTCCGCCACCGTCTGGTTCTTCCGGCCGGGGCGGCAGGACGGTGTCGAGCTGATCCGGGACGGCCTCCTCCCGGTCCTGCGCGCCACCGGCCCCGCGCCGCTCGCCGTCCTCACCACCGAGACCGCGCGCAACACCTTCACCAGGCTGCCGGTCCGCACCGGCGAGAACGCCGCCGTGGTCCTCACCTCGTACCCGGACGAGAGCGCCTGCCGACGCCACCTCGCCGCCGTCCGGGCCCATCCCACCGCCCGGGACGAGGTCCTGCCGGGCATCGAGCGGGAGCAGACCGCGGCACCGCAACGGCTCCGCCTGGCGCCCACGACCCGCTCGCTCATCGGAAACGCCGCCTGACGGGCCCTCACACCCCGAGGCACGGGGCCCTGGCGAAACTCGGGTGCGCAACGGCCCTGCCCATGGCCATGATGGAGATCATGACTGCGTACGCTGACGACCCCGCCCGGCTCGGTGCGAGCCGCCTGTCCGACGGGCGGACGCTCGGCTGGGCCGAGTGGGGGCCGTCGGACGGGGTGCCCGTGCTGCTGTGTCCGGGTGCGGCCACGAGCCGGTGGCTCGGCTTCGGCGCGGGGGTCGTCGAGGCGCTCGGCGTGCGTCTTGTCTCGGTGGACCGCCCGGGGCTCGGCGCCTCGACGCCAGCGCCCGGCCGGACCTTCGCCGACTTCGCCCGTGACATGCGTGAGCTCTGCGTGCTGCGCGGCCTCGGGCGTCCGGCGGTGGTCGGGAACTCGCAGGGCGCGCCGTTCGCTCTCGCCTGTGCCGAGGAGGGTCTCGCCTCGGCGCTGGCCGTCGTCTCCGGCGCGGACGAGGTCGCCGCGCCGGAGTTCGCTGCCGCGCTGCCGGCGGAGCTGCGGGGCCTGGTCGAGCGGACCGCATGCGACCCGGCCGGTGCCGAGGAGTTCTTCGCGGGCTTCTCGGCGGATGCGATGTGGGGCATGGTCATGGCCGGGAGCCCCGAGTGCGACCTGGCCGTGTATCAGGACCCCGCGTTCGCGGTCGCTTACCGCAGGGCCTTGGACGAGGCCTTCGCGCAAGGTGCCGCCGGGTACGCCCGCGACACGGTCCTGGCCATGGGGCGGTGGCCGTTCGCCCTCGACGGGATCACCGTGCCGGTCGACATCTGGTACGGCGAACGGGACACCAGCCACTCGCCGGACAACGGCGCACTGCTCGCCGCCCGCATGCCCGGCGCCCGGCACCGCGTCGTACCGGGCATCGGCGGCGCGCTGCTGTGGACCCATGCCGAGCCGATCCTCACGTCGCTGCTCGCGCGGGCCGCCGCCGACCGGTAGGCGACCGGCTCACGGCCGACTCGTGGCCGAGTGACGGCCGTGCCGGGAGATGGCTCAGGTTGGCATCACGAGCCCCACCGGGAGCCCCGGCCCGACAGGGGTCGGGGAGGAACACGCACCACGCCTCAGGCGTGCCTCGAAGCTGCGGCACGCCACTGACCTGCGCATTCACCCCTCTCGCCACACCCTGGCGCCACCGACGACGCGGGTGACACCACTAATGGCTCGCCATGGCGCCACACGTGTGCCATGATGGCAGCACGCACAGCGCACCCCTCGGTCTCGCAGTCCGAGGGGTGCGGGTTTCACGGAGTGAGTCATCAAAGGGGACGGGATCATGGGGACAGCACCGAGCCAGCAGCAGGCGGCACCCGGCGCCTTCGCCGCCTTCGCCCGCTTCGTGCTCTGCGGCGGCGGGGTGGGGCTCGCCTCCAGCTTCGCCGTGGCGGCCCTCGCCTCCTGGATCCCCTGGGTCCTGGCCAACGCGCTGATCACGGTGGTCTCCACGCTCCTCGCCACCGAGCTGCACGCCCGCTTCACCTTCGGCGCGGGCGGGCGCGCGACCTGGCGCCAGCATGCGCAGTCGGCCGGTTCCGCGGCGGCCGCGTACGCGGTGACGTGCGTGGCGATGCTGGTGCTGCAGCAGCTGGTGGCGGCGCCCGGTGCGGTGCTCGAACAGGTCGTCTACCTGTCCGCTTCCGCCCTCGCCGGTGTCGCGCGGTTCGCGGTGCTGCGCCTCGTCGTCTTCGCGCGGAACCACCGCTCGCAGGCCACGGCCGCCGCCCGCACCGCCCGCCCGGTGCCCGCGACCGTGACCCGCGCCCCGGCCCCGGCCGACCCCGCGGCGCTCTGCCCCGCCGCCTGACGGTCACGCCCCGGGCTGCCCGTCAGGACAAACTCACTGGCGGGTTCGAGCCCGCACGGCCGATCATGACCGCATGAGCGATCAACCCTCACGATGGACCCAGGCATCCGTCTACCCCGACATGTGGGCCGACCCCGACGACGACCCCCGCGACAGCGACCGGACAAGTCCGGACGGCGAGCTCGCGACGCTGACGGACTTCCTGACGAACTACCGCCTGACGCTGCGGATGAAGTGCGAGGGCCTGGACGCGGAGCAGCTGGCACGCCGGTCGGTTCCGCCGTCGACGCTGTCGCTCCTCGGCCTGCTCCGGCACCTCGCCGAGGTGGAGCGGGACTGGCACAACTGGATCACCGACGGAGAGCCGCTGCCGAGGCTGTACGGCAAGAAGGACGCGGACTTCGACGGAGCCGTCGCCGAACAGGCCGTGGTCGACGCCGCGTACGCCGATCTGGAGCGCGAGCAGGCCGCGACCGACGCAGCGCTGGCCGCACACCCGGACCTGGGCGAGCGGGTCGGGAAGGACAGGATCGCGGTGCGGGAACTGATGGTGCACAGGATCGAGGAGTACGCCCGTCACTGCGGGCAGGCCGACCTGCTGCGCGAGTGCATCGACGGAAGGGTCGGCCAGTAACACGGAAGGGTCGGCCGAAATCGAGGCCGGGGCCCCCTCCGCCGCCCGACACGTTCGTATGATCTTCAGTGACCCCTCGCTCCCCACCCGGGTTGGGCACGGCGCACGGGACGGAACACCCGCCCCTCCAGCAACAAGCGTCAAGGAGCAGGCAATGAACGGCCTTTGGGCAAGGAAGCTGATCCGCTGGGCACTGGTCGCGGCGGTGGCCGTCACCCCCGTCGCCCTGTCGACCGGCTCGGCACACGCCGACGAGACACACAAGGACTCGCACAACGCGCCCCGTGTCGCCCTCATCAACACCGGCCAGATCGACGACCCGCTCGAGGACGTACTGGAGCACACCCTCAACTTCGGCGACGGCTACGCCTGGGACTGACCGGAGACGGTCACACCGGGGACCGACCCGAAGCCGCACCCCTGGGGCGGCCGGTGCCAACGGCATCCGGCCGCCCCTCCCTTTGCCCCTCGCCCAGTCATCGAGATCCCACTACCGCGCCGCGACCGCGTCCAGCGCCGGAGCGATGACGGCGAAGGCCCGGTCGGTGAGTTCGGCCGGGTCCGTCTTGCCGTCGCTGTCGCTCCACCGGTGCAGGACCGCGTCGAAGGCGGTCAGCGCCATCCCGGCGGCCATGCGTGGGTACAGGTCGGCCCCGGCGTCGAGGCCGTGACGGGACGCCAGCTCCGCCGCGAGGTCGTCGCGCCACTGTGCCTGGCGCTCCAGGAAGCGGGCGAGCAGCGCGGGCGTACGCAGGATCAGCTGGACCACGGCCAGCGCCCGACCCGTGTGGTCGGCGTGATCGGCGCAGGCCGCCATGCCGGCCCAGACGGCGTGCCGCAGCGCCTCGGAGACGGGCTCCGCGGCCGGGCGGGCCGCGAGCGCCGCGCGCATGTCGGCGCCCATGCCGGACAGGAACTGGACGACCACGTCCTCCTTGGACGCGAAGTAGCGGAAGAACGTCCGCTTGGACACCCCCGCGGTGGCCACGATCTCGTCGACGGTGACCGCGTCGAACCCTTTCAGCGCGAGCAGTTGCAGCGCCGCTTCGGTCAGCTCGTTCGAGACGAGCTGACGTTTGCGCTCGGCCAGGGTCACGTCGGGGCGGGTCACTTCAGGGCGGGAGCTCACCGACCCATCGTACACATCATGCCGCGCATGACACTTGGACGTCTCGATGACATCAAGAGACTCTTTGACATCAAGAGACTTCTTGACACTAAGTGCCACGAGGGGCAATGTGTGCCGCATGAGCCAGATGAAGCGATGGACCGCCGCACACATTCCGGACCAGACCGAGCGGGTCTTCGTCGTCACCGGGGCCGGCAGCGGCCTCGGCCTCGCGACCACGCGGGCGCTCGCCCGCCGGGGCGGCCATGTGATCCTCGCGGTCCGCGACGAGGCGAAGGGCCGCCGGGCGGCCGCCGAGATCACCGCCGCACAGCCGGACGCACGCCTCGACGTGCGCCGCCTCGACCTGGCCGACCTGACATCGGTGCGGGCCTTCGCCGACCGACTCCGCGCCGACCACGCGCACGTGGACGTCCTCGTCAACAACGCGGGCGTGATGGCGCCGCCGCGCACGCTCAGCGCACAGGGCCACGAGGTGCAGTTCGCCTGCAACCACCTGGGCCACTTCGCGCTCACCGGGCTGCTGCTCGACCTGCTGAGCGCCGGGCGCGATCCCCGCGTGGTCACGGTGAGTTCGGTCAACCACCGCAAGGGCCGCATCCGCTTCGACGACCTCGCCGGAGAGCGCGGCTACTCGCCCATGGGCTTCTACGACCAGTCGAAGCTCGCCAACGCCGTCTTCGGGCGGGAGCTCCACCGGCGCCTCACCGAGGCCGGGAGTCCGGTGCGCAGCGTGCTCGCCCACCCCGGCTACACCGCCACCAACCTCCAGAAGAACGGCCCGGTCGGCCTGGTGAAGCTGCTGTTCGGCCGCCTCCTCACACCACTCGCCCAGGCCCCGGACCAGGGCGCGCTGCCCCAGCTGTACGCGGCGACCGACCCCGGCGCGGAGGGCGGCCGGTTCATCGGGCCGGACGGCAGGGGCGAGCTGCGCGGGGCACCGACGCGGGTGGAGCTGTCCCCTGCGGCGGCCGATCCGGAGCTCGGCCGCCGTTTGTGGGAGGTGTCGGAGCGGCTGACCGACGTGCGGTACGCGTTTCCGGCGCGGGGCGCGGAGCGGCACGTCGACAGCCGAGCCTGACGGGCGTACGCGAGCGCCTTCGCCTCACCACTTCCGCTAGCCCTCCCGGCAGCCACCGGCCAGCGAGATGACGCAGACCCGGGCGGATTCGCGCGGCTCGCTGCGCGGCCGTTCCCCCTCCGCCCGGGGGAGGCCGCCGTGGACGCCGGCCTCGATCGCGGCGATCAGTTGGCGCAGCGCGCCGCAGCCGTGCGGCTCCGGCACTCCCTTGTCCAGGGAGGCGAGCGCCCGCCGCGCCCGGTGCCAGGCGCGGCCGCTGCGTCCGTCCCTGTGGTCGGCGTACGCCCTGGCGTAGCGGGCGAGGATCCCGGCCCAGGTGTCGGCGTGGATGCCGGGCTGGGCCAGGGCGCGGCGCGCGGAGCGGCGCGCGGCTCGGGGCGCGAAGGCGGCCTGGGCCACGGCGAGGGCGGCCAGGCTGACGGCCCGCGAGGGGCCGCCGGACGCGTCGTACGGAAGGGTGGCCGCGGCCTCCTGGAAGTGCTCGGCCGCGCCCCGCGCGTCGCCCTGGTGGAAGGCGAGCATGCCCTGGACGTGGGCGATCCGGCCGACGGTCGCGTCGTCACCGGCGAGCACGGCGGCGGGCCAGGCCCGGGCCAGGAGCGCCCGGGCGGTCCCCGGGTCGCTGCTCGCGCTGAGCCAGGCCGCGAGCCACCGCCCGCGCGTCGCGAGCACACTGTCCGCGGGGCACAGCGGCAACAGGCGCAGCAGCTGGCCCCGCCCCTCCTCGGCCCGGCCGTACACGGCCCACCAGAACCACAGGTCGACGACCGTCGCCAGGGCCGCCGGCGCGTGGTCGGGACGGCCCAGCGCGTACCGCACCATCGCGGTGAGGTCGTCGTGCTCGTCCTGCACTAGGCGCACGGCCTGCGCCTGGCAGCCGGTGCTCCACAGGGTCTCGGCGGTGCTCGCGACCTGGCGGCAGTGGGCCACGCGGCGCTCGGCGGCCACCTCGAACTCACCGGCCTCGCCGAGCCGTTCGGCACCGAAGTCGCGCGCCGCGCGCCGCATGCGGTAGCGAGGACCGCGCGGCCCGCCGGGGTCGTGCAGCGGCTCCAGGACGCCCACCGCCGCCAAGTGGGCCAGACACACGGACACGTCGTGCGGCCCGATGCCTCCTCCGGCGCACACGAACACGGCGGCCGACTCGTCGAAGGCCCCGGCGAAGACGCTGGCCCGGCCCCACACGATCCGCACCGCGCGGTCGCACAGCGCGTATGCGGCGCCGAGCGCGTCCCGCAGCGACCGGTGCCGACGCGGCGCCGGGCGCGGGCTGTGCAGCCAGCACTGATGGCGCTCCACCAGGTCCGCGAGATGCCGTACCGGATAGTGCGCCACCTGCTCGGCGGCGAGCTCGACCGCGAGCGGGAACCCTTCCACCGACCGGCAGATCGCCGCCACCGCCGCCAGGTCGTCGCCGTCGGCCGCGAAGCCCGCCGCGGCGGCCCGCGCCCGCTCCAGGAACAGCTCCACCGCGGGCGCCGGACCGCTCCCACCGTCCGGCGCCTCCGTAGGCAGCGGCGCAAGGGCCAGGACGCGCTCCTCGCCGAGCCCCAGGGCCCGGCGCGCCGTCACCAGGACGCGCAGCGTCGGCACGGCCATGAGGAGCCGCTGCACAAGGCGCACGCACTCCGCGTGCACCGGGTCGACGTCGTCGAGGAACAGCAGTACGTCCTCGGCGGGCAACTGCCGCACCAGGTCACCGACCTCGACCACCGTGCCGCCCGGCCGCCTGCCGGTCAGCGCCTGGAGCACCGCGGCGGCCAGCGCCCCCGGCCTGTCGGCCCCGCTCCCGCGCCGGCGCACCCGCACCACGCGCCGCCACGGCGCCGGCACCGCCCCGGCCGCCGCGCAGGCCAGCCGGCTCTTGCCCACCCCGACCGCGCCGGTCACCGTCACGAGCCGGTGCTCCGCCAGGAGTTCGCGCAGGGCCGCCGACTCCCGCTCCCTGCCGACCAGGCCGCCGTGCGGGTGGGGAGCCCCGGGTCCGCCGACACACTCCCGCATTGCTCCCTGCCTTTCGCACAGCTCTCCGGACATCGGGTGGTCGCGGCCAACGCGCCGGCGGTGACCGGTGACGCCGCCGCCCGGGGTCGGCAGCCCGGGTGCAGAACCGTCACTTCAGCGACGTCACGGCAACCCCAACGCCAGATCCGCGCCGAGGTGGCGTCCCCGCGCGCCGGATCACACGCACGACGACGGCCCGAACACCCGTACTCAGGAGGTGGCGGGCCGGTTCCGCCACCTCCAGCGCCACAGCCCGTCCGCCCGGTGGTCGTGCTCGAAGCCGGGGCCGAGGGGACCGACCCGCTCGTACGCCTCCTCGGTACGCGGATCGTCCCGCTGAGCAAGTCCGTAGGCGCCCTCCAGGCGCAGCCGTTGGTCGTCCTCGTCGAGCAGCGCCGCCAGGGCGTCCGCGACGGCGGGCGCCCGGTCCGGTGATCCGGACAGGGCGGCCGCGGCGGAGCCGCGTACGGAGGCGTCCGGGTCCCGGATCAGCGTCAGCAGCGCCTGCCTGGTCTCGGGGGTGAGGTCACGCCCCGAACCGAGGGGCCCGCACACGTTGCTGCGCACCCGGGCATCGGGATCCTGGGCCAGGGTGAGCAGCACGGCGGTGCCGGACGGCGTGAGCGGGCTGCCGTGGGCGGGGAAGCAGTACGGCACTTCGCGGCGCACCCGTGGGTCCGGGTGGTCGGCGTAGCGGTGCCCGATGGACTCGTGGCCGGGGTGCTCGTGACCGGTGTAGACGTCGAGCACCCTCGCGAGTACGCCGCTGTCCGGCTCGTCGGCCGCCCAGGCGGCGAGGACTTCGGCCTCCTCCTTCGCGTACGAGGGATAGCCGAGACCCTCGAAGATCGAGCGGGTCCACAGGTAGTCGGCCACAAACAGCCGGTGGACGGGCTCCCGGTAGTGGCGGTGCGCCAGCACAGCCGACCAGGTCTCCTTGCTGCGGCGCCGGCTGAGGACGAAGCTGGACGCCGACCAGTCGACGTGGTACTCGTGTTCCAGGTGGTCCGCCGGGGGGTGCCGGACGGCACGGGCCACCAGTTCGTCGACCGGCGTCAGGACGCGGAAGGCCCACTCCAGCGAGGTCAGGATGGCGCCGTGCCCCGCCCGCACCGTGAGCCCGCCGAGGGAGACCTCGTCGACGTGGCCGTACTCGTCGTCGGAGATCCGCCGTGTCCGGGCGGGGCCCGGCGCACCCGTCCTGCGGCGCAGTTCCCCGGCCGCGCCCGTCTCGTACCAGGTGCGCGCGAGGGCGAGCAGCCGCTCCCGTGCGGCCTGCGGGAGCCGCAGCCGCGGCTCGGCGCCCAGGACCGCCTCCACGACCGCCGGGGAACCGAGGTCGACGGCGCGCAGCAGGGGTGTGGTCCCGTCCGGCAGCTCGCGGTCGGGGCCGGCGCCGCCCTCCACCAGGGCCTCGGCGACCGGTTTGTCGTACGCCGCCACGGCCGCGCAGAGCACGGGGAGCCCGTCCTGACCGGTGGTGTCCGGGTCGGCCCCGTCTTCCAGCAGGGCACGTACCGCGTCGGCGTCCCCTGCGCGTACGGCCGCCACGAGGCGCTCTTCCGAGTTTCCTTCGCCCGTGCCGCGCTCCACTGCTTCCATCCGGCCCCCCTCGACTTCCTGGGTTCCCCTCCGGGGGACCCCGCCCGGAGATCTTGGTCGTGGCGCGTGCCGTACGCAAGAGACTTTCCCCAGGCCCGCAGCGTCGTCGAACGGCCTCTGACCTGCATACGATCGTCCCATGACGCTCTTCCACTTCGAACGCGCCACGCCCCTCGACCCTGCCGAGGCGTGGCGGCGTCTGACGGACTGGGAGCGGCACGGCCAGGTGGTGCCGCTGACGCGGGTCACCGTCTCCGGTGACCGGGAGGGCGGCGCGGGCACGGTCTTCACGGCGCGCTCGGGCGTCGGGCCCCTCGGGTTCGACGATGTGATGGAGGTCGTGGTCTGGCGGCCGCCGGGGGCGGAGGGGGCCGACCGCCTTCCGGGGGCGGAGGGGGCCGGGCTGTGCCGGTTGGCCAAGCGCGGCTCGTTCGTGACGGGGTGGGCCGAGATCGAGGTGCGGCCCGAGGGGGACGCCTCGCGCGTGGTCTGGCGCGAGGAGCTGCGGGTGCGTGGACTTCCCGGCGTCGTCGATCCGCTGCTGCGGCGGGCGGCCGTGGTGCTGTTCGGGCGGGCGGTCGATGCCCTGCTGGCGGAGCGGCGCTGAGGGGTGCGTGCCGGGGGGGCCGCTGCCGGATGCGTGCCGGGCTGCTGCAATTCCGTGCAACTTCCTTGCAGCCGCTCAGACAAAAGGCGTCTCCTTGTCACACCAACGCGCCAGAATAGGCGGCGAGTTGATGATGAACGCGACATGAGGGGCGGGCATGGCGCAGGCGGGGGACGTGTTGGAGGGGCGCTACCGACTGGACTCCCTCTCGGCGCCGGGGGCTTCGGCACCGTGTGGAGCGGTCACGACCTGCGCATGAAGCGGACAGTCGCGGTCAAGACCGGGCTCCCCGAGACACCGGACGAGGCGCGGCGCTTCGTCCGGGAGGCCGAGCTCGCCGGGGGCCTGTCGCAGCCCAACGTCGCGACGGTCCACGACGTCGGCCAAGTCGACTGGAACGGGCGCCAGTTGGTCTACATCGTCATGGAGCTGGTGCGGGGCGAGGATCTCGGGGGCGTCCTGGAGCGCGGCCTGCCGGACTTCCGCGACTCGGTGCTGTGGGCACGGCAGATCTGCGCGGCGCTCGGCGCCGCCCACGAGGCGGACATCGTGCACCGCGACATCAAGCCCGCCAACGTGATCGTCACCGATTCCGGCACCGTGAAGGTCCTGGACTTCGGCATCGCCAAGCACCAGCTGTCGGGGACCAACCTCACCGGCGAAGGCATGCTCATCGGCTCCTTCCCGTACATGGCGCCGGAGCGATGGCGCGGCAGCGCCGTGGACGGGCGCTCGGACCTGTACTCCCTCGGCTGCCTCCTGATGCAGCTGTGGACCGGGCGACTCCCCTTCCTCGGCGGTACGTTGCACGAGCTGTTCGGCCAGCACGTCGGCGCCCAGCCGCCCGCCCCGAGCGCCTTCACGCCCGGCCTGCCCCGGGAGGCCGACCGGCTCGTCCTCGACCTGCTCGCCAAGGACCCGGCCCACCGTCCGCCGCACGCGCGGGAGGTGGCGCGGCGCCTCGAGCTGCTTGCCGCGCCGACGGTGATCGCGGCGCCACCGCAGGTCCCGGCGACGGCGGCGCCGCCGCAGGTCCGGGCCGCCTCGTCACCGCCGGTCCAGGCCCCGCCGCCCGCGTACTCCCCCACCGTCCTGGACCCGGGCGCCGACCCGGTGCGGGCCGCGCTGCGCCGCAGGCTCGACCAGATCCAGGCCCTGCCATCCGACTCCGACCTCAAGGAGTACCTGGAGCTGCTCGACGCCCTGATCCCCGAGGCGCAGCGCGAGCTCGGCCCGGACGACCCGCTGACCACGGACGCCCTGCTCAGCCGCGCCCGGCGCGCATGGCGGCAGGACCCCGCCGACACGAGCCTGTCCCGCCTCCTGCCGAAGCTGGCCCGCGTCTTCGGCCCGGAGGACCGGCGCACGGTCGAGGTACGCGCCACGCTCCTCGGGTACGAGGCGCACCTGGGCCGGTCGGACCCGAAGGCCGTCCTCCCGGAGCTGACGGACGTCATCGAGCTCGCCACGCGCGTCCTCGGCCCCTACGACCCCGTGACCCTGCACGCCCGGGCCCAGCTGGCCCTCGGCCGCTGCCGCAGGTTCGCCCAGGGCAGCCAGGAACTGCCCCTGTCCGCCGCCTCCGCCACCGCCGAACTTCAGCGCCGCCGGGCGCTCCTCGAACCCGTCCTCGCGGACCTCAACCGGGGCCTGCCCGAGCACGACACCCTGCGCTGGGAGGTCTGCCGCCTCGCCGCGGGCGACGCCTACTTGATGGAGGACTACGCGGCGGCCGCGCGCCTCTACGACGAGCTGCTCCCCCTCAACCAGGCCGTCCTGCACGACGCGCCGGCCCCGGAAGTGGCCCTGCGGCACGCCCGCAGCGTCGGCGAGGCGGGCGACCCGGAGCGGGCCGCGGCCCTGCTCGCCGAGCTGAAGCCGCGCGTGTCGAGCCTGCCGGGTCCCACCAGTCCGCTGATGGACGTGGTGCATCGCCTGGAGAACCGCTACCGGCGTCGGGCGCGGCGCCAGAGCGGCGAGTCCCGCTCCTGGTTCCGACGCCGCTGAGCCGCTGGTCGCGGCCGTCGGCCGCCGGACAAACCCGGTTGCCCGGCGCGGGCGCGGCTGACAGGGTCCAGGCCATGACTGCCTCGCCGCCCTCGTCCTCGTCCTCGTCCTCCGTCACGCCCGCCACCGTGGCCCCCGTGTCCGCCACGTACTCGACCACGACCTCCACGTTCTCCGCGTACGACGGAACCGAGCTCGCGTACCACGTGGTCGGCGAAGGCCCGCCGCTGCTCTGCCTGCCCGGCGGCCCGATGCAGGCCTCCGCGTACCTCGGTGACCTCGGCGGCCTGTCCGCCCACCGTCGGTTGATCCTGCTGGACCTGCGGGGCACCGGGCGGTCGGCGGCGCCGCGGGACGTCTCGTCCTACCGCTGCGACCGGCTCGTCGACGACGTGGAGGCCCTGCGCGAGCACCTCGGCCTGGAGGCGGCGGACCTGCTCGCGCACTCCGGCGGCACCAATCTGGCGACGCTGTACGCGGCCCGCCACCCGGAGCGCGTCGGCAAACTGGCCCTGATCACGCCGAGCGTCATGGCCGTCGGCATCACGATCGCGGGTGGGACGCGGCAGGAGACCGCGCGGCTCCGGCAGGGCGAGCCGTGGTTCCCGGCGGCGTACGCGGCCCTGGAAGCGATCGTGTCGGGCCGGGCCACGGACGACTCCTGGGCGGCGATCGCACCGTTCGCCTACGGCCGCTGGGACGAGCGGGCCCGGGCGCATCGGGCGGCCGAGGACGGCCAGCGGAACGGGGAGGCCGCGGCCGTCTACGCGGGCGAGGGCGCCTTCGACCCGGACGCCACGCGGGCGGCACTCGCGCGGTTCGGGCGGCCGGTGCTTGTGCTCGCCGGGGAGGTCGACCTGAACTCCCCGCCGCCCGCCATGGCCGAGCTCGCCGCGCTGTTCCCGCACGCCGAGCTCGCCGTCCAGGTGGGGGCCGCGCACTTCCCGTGGCTGGACGACGCCGAACGGTTCGTGGCGGCCACCGCGGCGTTCCTCGACGCCTGACGGCCCCGGCCTCAGCCCGGCGTCAGTCGGCGGGCTTCTCCCACACCGACACGTGCCGGGAGCTCTCGGCGGTGAACGGCGCCCGCGACCAGTCCTCCCACCGGTCGCGCAGCCGCAGTCCGGCGAGCCGCGCCATCAGGTCGAGCTCGGCGGGCCACACGTACCGGAACGGGATGGACGCGTGCTCGGCGCGGCCGTCGACGATCGTGACGTAGTGCGAGCTCATCGCCTGCGTGGCGGCGTCGTAGGTGTCGAACGCCCACTGCGTGTCGCTGATGTGGAACGGCACGGCGCTCTGGCCCGGCGGCAGTCGGCGCAGGTCCGGCACCCCCACCTCGATGACGAAGCTGCCGCCGGGCCGCAGATGGGCGGCGGCGTTGCGGAAGCAGTCGACCTGGGCGTCCTGCGTCGTCAGGTTGTTGATGGTGTTGAAGACGAGGTAGGCGACCGCGAACGTCCCCGGGGCGCGCGCCGTGGCGAAGTCGCCGATCGTCACGCCGATGTCCGCGCCGCCGGGCTTGTCCCGCAGCCGGGACGCCATGGCACGGGACAGCTCGATGCCGTGCACCGACACACCACGCCGGGCCAGCGGCAACGCGATCCGCCCCGTGCCGATGCCGAACTCCAGCGCGGGCCCGTCCCCCGCGAGCCCGGCGAGCACGTCGACCACCGGGTCCACCACATCGGACCGGAACATGTCCGCCGACGACACGTCGTACGTAGCCGCGACACTCTCCCCGAAGTACCCGTCCTCGTATCCGTCCGTGCTTCCGTCTGTTGTGTTTCCGCCGTCATCACCCATGCCCGGACCGTAGCGTTCGGGGCCAGGGAGGCGCGCGTGGTTTTCCACGGCGGCCTTCGGTCGGCGTCGAACAGCCCCACCACACTCGGTAGTCGGCGGGGCAGGGTGTCACTGGCGTCGCTGCGGTGACGGGTCGTTGGTCGGCGCTCCCTCTGAGGCCTCCGGCGTCCCTGCTTCTCGCAGCGAGGCTGCAAGAATGCGGCAGACTTCGACTCGTTGTCGTTGGTCACAGCCGTCCATCAGGCGCTCCAACCGGCGGAGCACAGCTATGTCCCGCCCGCAGCGCACCACGACCCCGAGGACCATGCATAGGGCGATTCCGAGCACTGCCATGATCGGGGTCAAGACACGTACCCCTCCCGGATGTGCTGGGAGATCTCCTGAGCGCTGAATGGACTGTGTCTGTACTGGCAGCCAGAGTGGCGCCTCAAGATCACGGTGTGGCCGCCCAAGCGAGCAGATTGACGTGAAGTCAACTCGATCGCCTCGCTCGGCGACAGACCGTCGATGAAGCCATGTCCCAACAGCGCAGCGCAGAGAGCCTCCACGGTGTCACCACAGCACCACTCGATCACGAGGTCCGCCGAATGATGCGTATAGCAGTTGGCGAACCCGTGAGGTGCCGCTGCCCGATTGACCAGATTCGGACGACGCAGAACTCGACTCATCATCAGGTCGCGCAGCGGCACATCCACGAGCGAGGGATGGGACTGGGTCCACTCCTCGGCCTCTTCCCTTTCCTCTCGTGAAATGTCGCCCGGGCGCCGCTTCCACAGGAGCGTTTCGCCGTCGCGCGCCGTTGGCAGCCGCCAAGCATGGCCGTCGGTACGCGTCAGAGTGATCCGTGCCGAACTGAGTCCGTCCTGGAGCACGATGTCCGGGTCGTCCAGATGGACACGCAGGCCGGGGACACCTCGTATCCCTCCGTAAGGCTCGTCGAAGCGCGGGAGGAGCTCACGGACCACTTCGTCTGCCATCGCGGACTCAAGCGTCAACTCCAGGTGCTGAGCGATTGGTCGCGCTTCCCTTGCTCCCAACAGAGCGCCGTTGAGCTGTCGGTCCTGGAAACCGCTCGCCAAGACGTGGGCTATGTGCGCTTCCAGTCGACGTTGATGGGATTCCGCTGCATCGGCGATCGGAGGGCCCAGGTAGACAGGCACCTGTTTGGCCAGCCTTGATGCCGTCGACTGGTTGAGTGACGTCTGGCGGCAGATTTTCTTCGCCAGCCGACTGGTGTTGCGTGACCTGGACATACGTCGCCCCTTCCACTTGCCGCCCGGCGACGACAGGAGAGACAGATCGATGTCCCGATGCGTAGTGACTGCCCACTGCGGGTGACTCTCAAGAGCCCACTGCTCGCTCCGGCGCCGGGGACCGGGGTGTAGCGAGACACACTGCCGCAGCAGCGCGGTACGCACGCTACACCCGATGACCGGACTCTCGCCTCACTTTTGCTGCCCTGCGTGCACACCTGGACGCCCCCGCGCCGACCTGCAGGTCGGCTCAGTCGGACACATCGACACCATAGCTGCGGGCCAACTCGGCCAGACCGTGGTCGTAGCCCTGTCCGATGGCACGCAGCCGCCAGCTGTCGCCGCGGCGGTAGATCTCGGCCAGGATCATGGTGCGTTCCGTGGTGGCGGCGTCGAGCGTGGCTCGGGCAGTCGAAGCCGCGCCGATCCCGCAGGTGGCGGTGATTTCGACGGCGCCGACGTCGGAGAATGTCGCGGCGCCGTCGACCGCCGCGGCAACGACGATCCGCTGGACCTCCCAAGGCAGGCGTCCGAGGTCGGCGGTGACAGCCTGCTCAGAGGGCCCGTCCAGGGCTAGCCGCACGGTGCCGTCCGGGTGCTCGGGTGCGCTGTAGAAGACGAAGTCCTCGTCTCCAGCGACCTGTTCATGCTCGTCGAGCGCGAAGGCGACGACGTCGACCTCGCAAGCGGCGTGCTGACTCCACGCGGCCGCCACTGTCCAGGCCACGTCGGCGTGCGGCAGGTCAATGACGGCGCCTCGGGCCAGTACCTCTGCCGTGTCCGACGGATTCTCGCTGGTGTTCTGCGTCGGCATGGGCGCCGACGCGGCCGTGGGTGCGAGGAGCCAGCCGCCGTCGTGTACGCGCAGACCGAGGGTGGCGATACGGCTCAGGCGTCGGTCCGCTTCGCCACCGGTGAGGACCACGACGTCGGTGACACTGGCTGAGAGGTTGACGGCCGCGGAGGCGCCGAGGGAGAGCGCGCGGGAGCGCGCTGCCGCCGCCTCATCGTGCGTTCCGCCCAGAACCAGGACCCGATGCCCGGCCAGCGGCTGAGCCGCCGTGGCTGCGGGTGCGGTCGTGCGCTGTGCGGGAACGCTCGGCGCGGGAACGGGCTGTGGGGTCGCTTCCGCAGAGGGTGCTGCTTCGCCCTGCTGGCTCGCGGCACCGGTGCGGACCGTTCCCTTGGCCTGGCCGGGCTGCACGTCGTTCAGTAGTCGTAGGTAAGTCGGCTCATCCACGAGGGGGACTCCCTCGGCCGCGGCCCGCCGCAGTTTGCTGGACGCGCCACCGGAGTCGTTGGTCACCACGACGCTGGTGAGACCACTGACCGAGGTCATCACATTGAGCCCGGCCGCTACCGAGCGGGCAACCAACTCTTCGCGGGAGACCCGGGTGTCCCCGGTGATGGCGACCTTCATCCCCTGGACCAGTGGTCCATCCGTCTCCAGTCGGCCCGGGTTGCGGTAGGCGCACGGGGTCTTGGGGACATAGGGCTTGTAGTCCTGGCGTGGAGGGCAGGCCAGGAGCGGCAGGGGCAGCCCCAGTCGTTCAGCGGCGCTCAGCGAGCCCCGCAGGATGCCGGAGAGCACCCTTACGTCGTCCCGTGCGTCGTGGGCCCGCTCTTGGAGCACGCCGTAGTGCGCGGCGAGCGTGCCCAGTTTGAGGTCGGGTGTCGCGGGTGCGACCAGACGGTTGAGGGACAGCGTGCACAGGCGTCTGTCCACCGGGACCCAGGAACGGGCGCGGGCGAACTCGTGGGCCAGGAAGTCGTAGTCGAACTGCGCATTGTGGGCCACCAGGACACGGCTACTCAACAGCGCCCCTACCTGCGGGGCGATGTCCTCGAAGACGGGTGCACCACAGAGCCGGGCGGGGGTGAGTCCGTGGATGTGCACCGGGCCCGGGTCGCAGCCGGGGTTGAGGAGCGTGGAGAACTCACCCGTCTGCCGACCGTGCCCGTCCAGGGTGATGACAGCAAGGGACAGGATCCGGTCACGGCCGGGCCTCAGCCCTGAGGTCTCCACGTCCACCAGCGCCCAGTCGTGGAAGTAGTCGGGCACGGTTGGCCACTTCGGCTTCGACGACAGCAAGGCCATGGTGGGGCTCCCCTCCCGAGCGCGGCAGGGCGCCGAGCCTGCGCGCAGTGATGTCGACCGTGTGGGATTTTGGCATGGCTTGGCCCCTGTTCGTGGTGGATCTGTCACAGAGGGCCAGCGCGGCTGGTCAGTTGCCAATTGAGCAACGGGTGAGGGCCCCGAGCCCTCGTGGTGCAAGTCAGCGGCGACCTCAGTCGCAGCAAGTGCACCCAGGGCGACAGCCGCATCTGTCCGGCTCGACGCGGGTCGGTGGTGCCGCCGCGGCGGGGCTCGCGCAGCAGCCCTTGCCCTGCCAGGCATCGCGGCCCTCCTTCGTGGCGACGACGGCGATGACGAGGGCGGCGACGGGGTCGGCCCAGGACCAGCCGAGGGTGGCGTTGAGGGCCAGGCCGACCAGGAGCACGGCGGGCAGATACGTGCACAGGAGTGTCTGCTGGGAGTCGGCGACCGCGCTGGCGGAGCCGAGTTCGCGGCCCGCGCGTCGCTGGGCGGCGGACAGGAACGGCATGACCGCCAGGGAGAGCGCGGCGGTGAGGGCGACGATCGCCTCGACGACGTTGTAGCTGATGGTCGCGGCGACCAGCACGCGTATGCGCCTGGCCAAGGCGTCACGGCGGGCCGGGGGGCGGGCGTCGGCCAGCTCGTAGCGGGTGCGGCGCCCCACGGGCACGGTGACGACCAGGCCGCAGTCACGCAGGCAGGCCAGATGGTTCGGCAGGCGGGTGCGGGAGATGCCGAGCTCGTCGGCGAGATCCGAGGGGTGGGCGGGCGCTTCGCTCAGGGCGAGCAGGAGGCGGCAGCGGATGGGGTCGGCGAGGTCGTGAATTCAGGGAACCGTGAACTATTGGCCGGTGCGGGTGGCGGGCGTGAACTTCCGCCGCCACGCCAGCGACACGTACACGAGCCCGACCAGGACCGGTACTTCGATGAGCGGGCCGACGACGCCGGACAGGGCCTGGCCGGAGGTGACGCCGAAGGTGGCGATGGCGACCGCGATGGCCAGCTCGAAGTTGTTGCCCGCCGCGGTGAAGGCGAGGGTCGCGGTGCGGTCGTACGCCAGGCCGATGGCCTTGCCCAGGGTGAAGGCGCCGAACCACATCAGCGCGAAGTACACCAGGAGCGGCAGCGCGATGCGGGCCACGTCCAGCGGCTGCGAGGTGATCGTCCTCCCCTGCAGGGCGAAGAGGACGACGATGGTGAAGAGCAGGCCGTACAGGGCCCACGGGCCGATCCTGGGAAGGACGTTGGCCTCGTACGTCTCGCGGCCCAGTTTCCGCTCGCCGACGCGGCGGGTGAGGAATCCCGCGAGGAGCGGGACGCCGAGGAAGATGACCACGTTGAGGGCGATCTTTCCCAGGGAGATGTCCAGGTGCTCGCCCTCGCCCAGGCCGAGCCAGCCGGGCAGCAGATCCAGGTAGAGCCAGCCCAGGAGGCCGAAGGCCAGGACCTGGAAGACGGAGTTCAGGGCGACGAGGACGGCGGCCGCTTCGCGGTCGCCGCAGGCCAGGTCGTTCCAGATGATGACCATGGCGATGCAGCGGGCCAGGCCGACAATGATCAGGCCGGTGCGGTACTCGGGCAGGTCCGACAGGAAGATCCACGCGAGGGCGAACATCACGGCCGGGCCGATCAGCCAGTTGATGAGCAGCGAGGAGACCATGAGCTTGCGGTCGCCGGTGACCGTGTCGAGCTTGTCGTAGCGGACCTTCGCGAGCACCGGGTACATCATTACCAGCAGGCCGAGCGCGATCGGCAGGGAGATCCCGCCGAGTTCGACCTTGGCGAGGACGTCGTCCAGGCCGGGGACCAGCCGGCCCAGACCGAGACCCAGGGCCATGGCGGCGAGAATCCACACGGCCAAGTAGCGGTCGAGCGTGGAGAGTTTGGCCACGACGCCGGGTGCAGCGGCAGCCGGGGCGGTTGCCGCCGGCGCATCGGTGCCCGTCCGTTCGGTGCTGGTCATCAGCAGGACCGCTTCCGGCCGGTCTCGATCGTCTCGCGCGCGGCGGTCGCCAGGCCCGCGAAGGAGTCGGCCAGGGCGTCGAGGACCTCGGGCTTGAGCTTGTAGTAGACGAACCGGCCGCACGGCTCGGTGTCCACCACCCCCGCCTCGCGCAGCACCTTCATGTGATTGGAGAGGTTGGTCTGCTTCGCGCCGGTCTCGGCGACCAGATGCGTGGTGCACAGCGTCTCGTGGGCCAGCAGGGTCACGATCTTCAGCCTGAGCGGGTCGGCGAGCACCCGCATCAGTTCAGTGTCGACTGACGTCAGCATGGGCTGATACTGTCACATCATTAGAGACTGATGCCAGTCCAGACTGAATCGTGGAGCCCGTCGGAGGGGTCCTGATGACCGCACCCACACCGCCCGTCCCGCCCGATGCCCGCCTCGCCGCCGGCGCCGCCCGCCTGGCCGCCCGGCATTCCGGCCGCTTCTCCACCGAGACCGTCCAGGCACTGATCGCCGACTCCTATACGCGACTTGCCGCCACCGCGCGCATCTCCACGCATCTGGTCGTGCTGGCCGAGCGATGGGCGGCCGAGCGCCTCGACGCCCTCGGTCACCTCCGCAAGAGGCCGGGCGGCGGGCCGCCGCGAGTGCTGTTCGTCTGCAGCCACAACGCCGGCCGCTCCCAGATGGCCGCCGCCCTGCTCTCCCACCGCGCAGCCGACCTCGTACGGGTCTCCTCCGCAGGAACCGCACCGGCCGCCGCCATCGAGCCCTTCGTGGCTCAGGTGCTCACCGAGGCCGGAGTCGATCCCCGCGGCGCGTTCCCCAAACCGCTGACCGATGAGGCCGTCCGGGCCGCCGACGTCGTCGTCACCATGGGCTGCGGCGACGCCTGCCCCATCGTGGCCGGCCCCCGCTACTTGGATTGGCCCGTCCCCGACCCCGAAGGCGCCCCGATCGCCGTCATCCGCGAGATCCGCGACGCCATCGACGCCCACATCGCCGACCTGCTCGCCACCCTGCCGGGGGCATGAATCCGCCCCGACGGCCTCACCTGTTGACCTGATGCGTGAAGGAAGAACCCATGCCCTCCACCCCCGCCGTGTCCGTGCTGTTCGTCTGCGTCCACAACGCCGGACGTTCCCAGATGGCCGCCGGATTCCTCACCCACCTCGCGGGCGGCCGGATCGAGGTGCGCTCCGCCGGATCGCTTCCCGGTGACCAGGTCAACCCGGCCGCCGTCGAAGCGATGAAGGAAGTCGGCGTCGACATCTCCGCGGCCCAGCCCAGAGTGCTGACGACCGATGCGGTCCAGGCGTCCGACTACGTCATCACCATGGGCTGCGGGGACGCTTGCCCGGTTTTCCCCGGCAAGACCTACCTCGACTGGGCCCTGGAAGACCCGGCGGGCAAGGGAGTTGAGGCGGTGCGGCCGATCCGGGATGAAATCAAGCGCCGCGTCGAAGCTCTGATCGCCGAGATCGACGCCCGCTGAGGCGGTCGCGGGGGCGGCTTTCCGCAGCCACTTCACAGGGAGCCGGAATCCGCGTACCAGAAATGCCCTTTCTGCGACCGCTGCTCCTTTCTACGACCGCTGCTCCGCGTGCGGACGCTCGATCACGACGGCCTGGACGACGACTGGGGCGTCGACGCGCCCGCGCACCCGCCCGCGCCCCGCCAATCGACAGCCGAGGCAGCCAGGGTGGCCCCGCCGCGCCACCGTGTCACGGACGCGCCAGGACTGCTGCGCCACCGGCCGCGGCCCCGTGCCCTTGCCCCACCCGGCCAGATGGAGAAGCCAGGTGCTGAGCGCGGCGAGCGCGACGACGGCGCCGCCGAGCACCAGCCCCGCGGCCGAGTCGACGGCCAGCGCCACCCCCATCACCGCACTGCCGAGTACGGCCACGGCGGTGCCCGTCCACCCGGCGACGGTGTGGCCCAGGTCGTGGTCCCCGTGCATGCTCATGGCCGTCTCCTCAGGAAATGGGATGCTGGAGCAGCTGGTCGGGGGCGCACCCGTCCAGCAATGTCTTATCTTGCAAGATAATTTACTTAGATGCTAAGGGGATCTGTGGTGCAGGGCAAGGCACGTCCGGCGGCGACGGCTGACCAGGCGTTGTACGCGATGGACCGAATGATCGCGACCGCGCACTTCGGGCAGCAGGACATCGCCCGGCGACTCGGCCTCAACGTCACGGATCTCACCTGCCTCGGCTTCCTCATCGAGGCCGCCACGGCCGGCGAATCCCTCGTGGCGGGCGACCTCGCCGAGCGCGCCCGGCTGACCACCGGAGCGGTGACCGGCGTGCTCAACCGCCTGGAGAAGGCCGGGTACGTCCGCCGCCAGGCGGACCCGAAGGACCGCCGGCGGGTCCACGTGGTCATGGAGGAGTCCGCGCAGGCCCGCGTCCTTCAGGTCTACGGGCCGGTGTACGAGCGCCTCGGCACCCTCTTCGCCGACTACGGCCCGGACGAGATCGCCGTCCTGACGGACTGGTTCACCCGCGCCAAGACCCTGCTGCACGAGTCGTTGGACGAGATGCGCGAAGGTGTCTCCGAAGGGCCCGGCGCCGACCGCTGATCGCCCGCTGACCTGCGGCGCCCTCTGGCCGGTCGCGCTCCCCGACCGGCCGGTCACGTTCCCCGACCGACCGGCCCGCGGGACGTCCGGCGGCGATGTCAGTGGTGGCCGGCATGGTGGTCACCATGCTGCAGGTATGTCTGAACGGGGCGCGGACGCGCGAGGAATGCCGGTCTCTGCCGATGTCACCCGGCGAGCTGGCCGCGGCGGCCGCGCGGGCGGTGGCCGCCGGGGCCGACGACATCCATCTTCACCCCAAGGACGGCGAGGGCCGTGACTCGCTGGCGCCGCACGTCGTCGCCCGGGCGGTCACGGCGGTACGCCGTGCAGTTCCGCCTCATATACGGACAGGGGTCACCACCGGAGCGTGGGCAGTCCCGGAGCCCGAGCGGCGCGCGGCACTGGTGCGCTCCTGGACCGTGCTGCCCGACCACGCCTCGGTCAACTGGCACGAGGACGGCGCCGAGCAGGTGGCCGAGGCGCTCCTCGACCGCGGCGTCGGCGTGGAGGCGGGCATCTATTCGGGCACGGACGCCGCACGCCGGTTCTGCGCCTCGCCGTTTCCGGGCCGGGTCCTGCGGGTGCTCGCCGAAGTCACCGACGGCGACGCGGCCACAGCCGAGGAGACCGCGCTCGCCCTGGTGGCGGAGCTGGATCCGGCCCGGCCGACGCCGGTGCTGCTGCACGGTGAAGACGGCAGCGCCTGGCCCGTGGTGCGGGTCGCGGCCCGGCTCGGCCTGGACACCAGAGTCGGCCTCGAGGACGTCCTGGTCCTGCCCGACGGCTCCGCCGTGCCGGACAACGCCGCGCTCGTCCAGGCCGCACGGACGCTCCTGGCCACCAAGGGCGAGTAGCAGCGAGCAGGTCAGTTCGCGGCGGGCTTGCTGAACTCCTCGATCAGAACCGGGTACTGCTCCCCTCCGTGCCCGGCGGCGATCGCGCGGTCGGCCATCGCCTTGAACAGCTTCGGCAGTTCGGCGTTGACGCCCACCGCCTCGCTCTCCTCGATCAGGTGCGCCATCGACCGCGCGTCGGTCTCCAGGGCCGCCACCTCGGCCGGGAAGGAGCCGCTGTCGATCTGCTCGGCGTACCCCGGCAGCCAGTCGGCCACACCGGCGGCGATCTGCCGTGCGAACGGCGCGTAGGTGGCGGCGTCGACACCGGCCGTCCTGAGCAAGGCGGTGCCCTGGAGCCAGGCGTTCAGGACGCTCCACATCATGGCGAGGCCCGCCACGTCGTACAGGGACGCAAGGCCGGGGTCCGCGCCGAGGTAGGTGAGGGTGCCGAGCGCTTCCAGGGTCGGCCTGTGCGCCTCGAAGTCAAGCTGCGGCCCGCTGTGCAGCAGCACCGCGTCGGCGGTCCCGATCACCGACGGGACGGCCATGACGGCGCCGTCCAGATAGTGCGCGCCGCGCCCCTCGGCCCAACGGGCCGCTTCCCTGGCCTGGGCCGAGTCGCCCGAGGTCAGGTTGAGCAGCGTCGCGCCGTCCAGGTCGACATCGCCCGCGCCGAGCAGCTCGCGCACGGCCCGGTAGTCGGTGACGCACATGATCGTCAGGGCACCGGCCTCGATCGCGTCGCCGACCGTGGGCGCGAGGCGTGCGCCCTCGGCCACCAACGGGGCGGCCTTGGAGGCCGTGCGGTTCCACACGGTCGTGGGGTGTCCGGCCTTCAGGAACGCGCCGGCGAGCGCCTGGCCCATCCGTCCGAGTCCGATGACTGTCACAGGTGTTTCGGTGGTGTTGTTCATGGCAGCATCGTCAACGTTCATACCGGTGTGAAGGTCAAGCGAGGTTTTGATGCGGATCGGGGAACTGGGTCGTCGGACGGGCGTCAACACCCATCAGTTGCGCTACTACGAGGCGCAGGGCCTGCTGGAGTCGGACCGCCGCGCCAACGGTTACCGCGACTACGACGAGAGCGCCGTGCTGCGCGTCCAGCAGATCCGGCATCTGCTCGGTGCCGGTCTGTCCTGCGAGGACATCGCGTACGTACTGCCCTGCGCGGTCGGAGAGGTCCCGGAACTGCCCGGGTGTCCCGATCTGCTCGCCGCGATGCGGTCACGGCGGCAGCGGATCGACGACCAGATGGCGAGGCTCGCCCGGTCCCGCGACGCGCTCACCGACTACATCGACGCGGCCGCCCGCATGGGCGGCGAGAGCTATCCGCCCTTCGACCAGGCCGACGAGGAGCCCGTCCCCGCCTGAGCAGCCGGGGTTCAGCGGGTCACCCGCCACCGCACACCGGCAGGTCCTGCACGGTGCGTACCTCCTCCAACTCCTCCAGTCGGGCGTCCAGTTGCCTCGGGGCGACGAGGAAGCGCAGCACCGCCTGGTGGAAGGCGTCGCGGGTGGTGCGGGGCATGGTGTCGGAGGCGTCCCAGCAGCGGGGCTCGCCCGGTTTGCGCAGGCTCTCTCCGATCTCCCGCGCCGTGCTGTCCTGTCCACCGTCCGGCGCGGCCTCCTTGTTGGCGGTGTACTCCGGCAGCGCCGTGTCGGGGTCGGCCAGGTAGCGGATGAGCCGTTCGGCCTCCGGCGAGGGGTCGAGCAGGGCCGCGAGGTCGCCGGACACCTCCCAGGCCCCGGCGTCCGGCCCCGCGTTGGGGACGATCTCGGCGGAGTGGACGTAGTCGCCGCCCGCCCGCTGCCAGTGGGCGGCGCGGAAGGAGCCCTGGTGCTCCAGGCGGCCGGGGGCGCAGTCCGCGCCGAAGCCGGTGGTCAGGGCCCGCTCGACACGGCGGTTCCGGCCGGCGCCGGCCAGTTCGCCGAAGGTGGTCCAGGCCTTGCGCACGGCGTCGTCGGTCCAGGGGAGTTCGCCGTTCGCCCAGTCCTCGTACACCCGGGGTCCGGCCTGCTGGAGCAGGATGTCCTCCACCCAGTCGGTGCCCGGCCAGCCGGAAGTCGCGCCGGACTCCATGCCCAGGCACCACCGCCCGGGCGTGCCCGCCGACCGTGCGTCGGGCCGGTCGCCCGCGTACCACACCATGCTCTTGAGACCGGTCTTGACGGGGAGCCAGTAGGTGTGGGCGCCCCGGCCGGGGATCGTCACCTCGGGCGCCCAGATGCCGTCGTACTGCCGGGGGTCGAACAGCCCGTCCAAGGGCTTGAGCCTGCCGTCGGCCGCGTAGGACAACAGTTCGCCCGGCCCCGGCAGGATCGCCACGTCGGGTGGGTTCCCGGCCGCCACGTCGGCGGCAAGCACTTGGCTCAGCGCGGAACTGCCCTGGTAGACGACGTCGATCCGGTACTTCTCCTCGAACGGCTCGATGACGTTCTCCTCGAACTGCTCGCGCTCCGCGCCGCTCCAGTTGGCGAGCAGGGTGACCGAGCCCGTCGCCTCCCGAGCCCAGCGCGCCCCGGCGACCACACCCGCGCCGAGCAGGACCAGGCAGACGGCGATGACGGCGAGGGTGCGGGGACGGAGCCGACGCGGCGCGGCGCTCGTACCGGTCGGCGTCCCCGTACTCGTCCCAGCACTCGTCCCGGTCCTCATCGCGGCGCCCTGAACCGGTACTCGGCGATCCGCGGCCACAGCCCCCACGCCGTCAACGCCATCACCACGGCCCCTCCCAGCAGTATCCAGTTGGACAGCGACGCCCAGAGCCCGGCGTGCGTCAGCGCGTCCCGCACCTGCTCCGCGACTTCGGGGATGTCGTCCGGGTCGTCCTTCGGTACGCGGATCCCGGCGACGGAGTCGGTCATCGCGTCGTGCGCCTTGAGGGTGACCCACGCAAGGAGCGGTACGCCGACCGCGCACACGACGGTCGCGGCGAGCAGCCGCACCTGCACCGGCCGCCGGAAGCGACGCCGTACGTACCGCTGGCTCTCCAGCAGGGCGGTGCACAGCGCGGCGTAGAGCACGGCGACCGCGCTCCAGCCGAGCCACAGCTGCCACGGGAAGGCCGCCTGCTGTCCGGCCTCGTCGAGCTGCCGGCCGCGCAGGGCGTCGAGGCGGCTCGTGATGTTCCCGTCGGTGCCGGGTTCGGCCTGGAGGCCGAGCACCTGTTCGGCGTAGAACAGGTAGGCGGCGCGCAGCGGGGAGTCGTGCGGCTCCTGGCCCCAGCGCTCCACCCAGCCGGAGTAGACGGCGATCAGACCGGTGATGGTCTGCAGGTCCTGGCGGCCCTCAAGGCCGGTGACGTTCTCCGAGGCGGCGAGCGCGAGGCTCTGGTGGGCGACCGAGACCTGGGTGTGGAACTCGCCGCTGGTGTCGCCCTCCGGCCCGCTGTCACGGACCACTTCGTGGGCCTTGCGCATCGCGCTCTGCGCGGTGTCGACGGCCAGGATCCCGGGGGTGCTCGACGACGACAGCGGCACGGAGTCGTCGTGCACGCCCCGGTAGGCGAGGAACAGCACGAAGGTGGTGGCGGCCCCGAGGGCGAGGAGCAGCCTGAGCCTGCGGGTCAGGTCCCGGCCGGTGGTGCTCACGGCCGGGCCTCGAAGCGGTGGCCGCAGGAGGGGCAGAACCGGGCCGCCGCCGGTGCCTTGTGGGAGCAGGCCGGGCAGGGCACGGTGGCCCCGCCCGGCCCTCCGGCCGCCGCGCCCCCGGCCGCGCTGTGGCCGCCGGTCCCGGATGCGGAGCCGGTGCCGGACGCGGGGCCGTAGCTGCTGTGGCTGCTTGCGGCGATCAGGTGCTCGAAGTCGACGGCCGTGACGTCGGGGCGCAGGGTGACCCGCCCGGCGCTCGCGTCGTCGATCCGCACCAGCTCGGCGAGGCGGGCCAGTTGCTCGTCGGCGCCCATCGCCCGGGCCAGCTGCGCCGCCCGCCCCAGCTGGTGCTCGGCGAGGTCGCGTTCGCCGCGGCGGTGGGCGTCGGTCGCGGCGGCGATGGCCTCGCCGAGCCGCTGGTGCTGTTCGAAGTGCTCGACCTGGGCGTCGGTGTGCCGGGACAGGGCCGGGTTGTCGGTCCAGTGCACCAGACAGGGCTGCGGCGTCGGCAGCCGTGTCCCCTGGGTGCCGGGTACGTCGACGGCGACCACGGCGAGCTGCAGGTCCTCGCGGCGCGGGTGACCGGCCGGGTCGGCGGACAGGCACAGCTGGTAGCGGCGGGTCTCGTCGCCCCAGGCGCGGGTGACGAACCGTTCGGTCCCGTCCTCGGGGGTCAGCTCCGTCTCGGTCGGGAAGACCTGCTTGAGGTAGCGCACCTCGGCCCCGGGCATCGGGGTCACCGAGATCGCCAGTTCGGGGACGGTCTTGGTGAGGAGGCGGTGCACCAGCTTCTCGTACTCCGCGGGAAGGGCCTCCTCCTCCCGCACCGATGAGGCGGAGCCGTGCAGCCCGCGCGTGACGGCGAGGAGTTCGCGGGCGTCCCAGCCGTCGCCGATCCCCCACGCGTCGCAGACGAACCGGCCCGCGCACTGCTCCAGGACGCCCGCCAGCGGCATCTCCTCGTCGTGCTCGTTCTTTCCGTCGGTGAGCAGCAGGACGTGCCCAACGGGGGCGCCCTGCTCGGTCAGCAGCCGACGGGCGAGGTCGAGCCAGGCGCCGATGCAGGTGCCCCCGCCCGCGACAAGGCGGTGCACCGCCCGCTGCGCCCGCTCCCGGGTCTCGTCCGAGGCGCAGGCCATGCTCGTGGTGCCGGGGTAGGCCATGGTCGCCTGCTCGTTGCCCTGCACCACCGCGAACGGCGTGCCGTCGGGCAGTGCGCGGATCGCGGCGACGGCCGCCTCCTGGGCGGCGTGCAGCTTCTCCGGCGGCCAGGTCATCGAGCCGGAGCAGTCCAGGGCCAGCACTTCCGCGAGCACCGGGCCGCCGCCCTCGGTGCCGTCCACCGACACGCTGAGGATGGCGTGCATCCGCGGGTCGCCGGCCTCGCCGGAGAGGTACTTCCACTGGCTGACCTCAAGACCGACGGTGACCTGCCCTGCCGTCCCGCCCGCCCCCGGCGCTGCTGTCTCCACCATGTCCGTGCACCTCCTCGACCTCGTCGTCGTCCGGCCTCGTCGCCGCTCGCTCACGCCGTGCGTCGTCGGCCCCACAGCAGATCGCGGACGCCGGCCGGTTCGGGGAGCACCGCGTACGCCCGGTCGAGCAGGTCGCCGCGCTCGCCGACGCTGCCCGCCTGGTCCGCGAGCCGCTTCAGCGACCGGGAAAGGAGTCCGGCAAGGGCCGACTCGGTGTCCGCGGGGCCGAACAGCTCACCGGTGGGGAAGCCGCTCCCCCAGCCGTCGGGCGGACGGCAGCCGAGCGCGTGCTCCCGCAGTTCGGTGACCAGGCGGTCCCAGGAGCCGGTGCCGTCCAGGTGCAGCCCCGCGAGCCGCTCGGCCGCCTCGCCCAACTCGGCGGCGCCGGGCACGGATCCGCCGGGCAGCCGGCCGGCGAGGACCCGGACCGCGGCGACGCGCGCGGCGTCGTAGTGCCGGGAGGTGGTCGGCACCTCGTCCAGGACGGCGACGGCCCGGTGCCGGTCGCCGCGGCGCAGCTGGACGCGGGCCAGGCCGAAGGCGGCGCTGCCTTGGGTGCGGTCCCGGCGCCGCACGGCCTCGTAGTACTCCTCGGCCTGCCGTGCGCGGGCCGCGGCGCGCAGGGCCCGTTGTTTCTCGGCGCCCTGGGTCCGGGCCGGGGTCGCTCCGGAGCGGGGTGCTGTCGTCTCCTGTTCGGCCAGGTACTCGGCGCAGTATCCGAGCGCCAGCTTCGGCGCGGCCTCGCCCGGCAGGGCGGCGTAGGCGGCCGCGAACTCGCCCTCCGCCGACTCCACTTGCCCCCGGGTCAGATGGACGAGGCCCTGGTGCCAGAAGATCCGCCAGTCGTGGTCGCCGCCGCGCTCCCCGGCCGTCCGCACCCACGCGGCGGCCCGGTCGGCGTCGCCCGCCTCCAGGTAGGCGCGGCACAGCCACAGCGCGGTCTCCGTGGTGCGCAGCGCCGGGTCGCTCCGCGCCCGCTCGGCGATGCGGTCGGGGGTGTCGGCGGCGAGTCCGCCGAGCAGGACGGCGGCGGGGTCGCCTGCGTCGGGGAGGGGTACGGGCAGGGCGCGGGCGATCCCCTGGGGGGCGGGGGCGCCGACGGGCAGCTCGGGGACGGTGGGGCGGCGTGGGGCGGTGGCGGGGCGGTGGGTGAAGTGGTCCAGGGCGGGGACCGTGCCGAGGGCGGCGCCGAAGAGCGCGGCGGTCGGCTCGAACCGGGTGGAGCGCTCCGGATACGGCTCGTGGCCGCTCAGCGCCTGGTGCTCGCGCAGCACCTCCCACAGCTGGCGGGACATCTCGGCGGCCGAGCGGAAGCGGGCGGCGGGTTCGGGGTGGGTGGCGCGGCGGATCAGCGCGTCGAAGGAGCGGGCGGCGAGGCCGGCGGGCAGTCGGGCCCGCTCGGCGAGGACCTTCAGGGTGCGGCCGACGGCGTACAGGTCGCCGTCGACGTCGAAGCCGCGTTCGTCGCGCTCCTGCTTCGGCGGGGCGTAGCCGAGGGTGTACACGAGGCCGGAGGAGCGGTCGTCGATCCGGCGCACGGCGCCGAGGTCGATGACCTTGATCTCGCGGCCGTAGTGGATGACGTTCTCGGGCTTCATGTCGCAGTAGAGCAGGCCCTGGTCGTGCAGGTACTCCAGGGCGCCGAGGATCTTGCAGCCGTACGTGATGACGTGCCCGAACTCGAAGCCGCCGGGCCCGAAGAGCCGGGCCAGGTCCTCCTCCGGGGCGAACCGGATCCAGGCGAGGGAGCGGCCGCCGACGTACTCCATCACGAGGTAGCCGGTCGGCTCGGTGTCGCCGGGCGCCTGGTGCTGTACGTACGTCACGATCCGGACGATGTCCCGGTGGTGCAGCGTGGTGAGCGAGCGGCGTTCCTCGACGGCGGCCCGCCGGGCCACGGCGTCACCGGTGTTGATCAGGCCTTTGAGGACGACGTGCAGGCCGGGCACGCGGGTGTCCTCGGCGAGGTAGACCCAGCCGTGGCCGCCGACCGCGAGATAGCCGAGCACCTCGTAGTGTCCGGCGAGTTGGTCGCCGGGGCGCAGTTTCGGGTGGAAGGAGTACTCCGTGCCGCACCCCGGGCAGTACCCGTGGTCCGGTGCCGAGCCGCCGTCGTAGGAGATTCCGATGGTGCCGGGGCAGTTGTCGACCCCGCAACGCCGGCCCCCGGTGGGCGGCCGGGCCGTGGTGTCGGCGGCCTCCGAGGGCTCCGGCGACGGCAGGTGCGGCAGCACAAGCAGCCCGTCGCGGTCCAGTTCACCGGCGGTCTGCCCGGCGGGGCGCGCGCCCTCGGCGGCTGTGCCCGGGCCGGTCGGTGCCCCGGCCCCGCGTGCGTCCGGCCCGGACCGGTCGGGCCCCGGCGTGTCCGGCGCGGGAGGGTTCGGGGCGACGGCCCGCCGGAGGCAGGTGTCGCAGAACCCGGTCACCATGATCCGGCCGCCCCGGCAGTCGGCTCTGACGCAGGCGGCCCCGCTCATGTCGGGCCCTTGCTCCGGCCGGGGCGGCCGTGGTGGGTGTCGACGTGGTGGAGGTAGGCGTCGACCGCCGCCTCGGCCGCGTGGACGTCGCAGGGCCGGGTCTGGAGCAGGTCGTGTGCCCGGAGGTACAGAGCGTCCATCGCCGGGTCCTCCTCGCCTTGGGTGGAGTGCTGGTGCAGGACGTGGTAGCCGCGCAGGCGGCCGCCGAGTTCGTCGCGGCGGTCGCTCAGGCGGTCGAGCCGGGCGATGTGGCGGGTGAGGCGGGCGGCGACGCGTTCCGCGAGGCGCTCGTAGCGGGCCAGGTCCGGGCCGCGGTCGCGGCCCTCCGTCCGGAGCAGATCGGCCAGGGCGGCATGGGCGGCCACCAGATCCGAGTCGACGGGCCGGGCGTCGTACGGCACCACGGCCGCCCGGCGTTCGCTCAGGGCCACGGCCGCCCGGCGTTCGCTCAGGGCCCCGGCGAGCGGCCCGGTGATCTCTCTCAGCCGCGCGACGAGCCGTTCGCCGCGCTCGCGCGCGGGCCCCACGACGAGTTCGCGGCGGGCGCGGTGGTAGCAGCTGTCCGTCGTACGGAAGACCAGCAGCAGCCTGCTGCCCCCGGCGCGCAGCACCTCAAGGAGGTCGAGGAGGGCGGGCGGGTCGAGCGCGTCGTCGACGCCGACGACGACCAGGTTGAGGGTGACCCGCGCGGCCCGGATGAGGTCGAGGGCCGCGTCACCGTGCCGCGGCCACAGGCCCATGCGTTCGGCGATCCGCTCGGCGATCTCCGCGGACGTGAGACCGCCGGCGTGCACGGCGAGGTCGTGGCCGCCGGCCGACGGCACGGTGCCCGGCGGGTCGAGGGAGGCGCGGCCGACGGAGGCCGCGGTGCGTAACTCCCGGTCGGCGAGGGTGATGGCGCGGCGCAGCGTGGCGCCGCGGGCGGCGTCGCCGTGCCGGACGACGCTGATCTTCACCTGCCGGCCGTCGTCCCGGAGCCAGGCGGCGAGACGCTGGGCGAAGGGCTCGTCGAGCAGCGCCTGTGAGGCGTCGTCCTCGGTGGAGCGCAGCCGGTCGTCGACGGCGGTGGGCCCTTCGAGGAACGGCTCGACCTGGGGCAGGTGCCGGACGATGGTCTCGGCGGGGCTCATGAAGGAGAACCGGTTGCCGTGCTGGTCCTTCTGCCCGGAGAGCACCATGCCGATGACCTCGCCGGTGGCGCTGTCGGCGACGCCCGCGCCGCTGCAGCCGGGGCTGGCCAGCTCGCCCGGGCTGGTGGGGCTCAGCTGCACCTGCCCGTCGCGTCCCCGGCCGCCGACGACGGTCGCGCGGAACCAGATGCCGCCGTTGTGGTCGTACGGGAAGCCGTACATCCGCACCGCGCGGCCCGGCGCGGAAAGGCGGTGCAGCCGGACCGCTTCCTCGACGGGCCGGGGCCGCTCCAGTCGTAACAGCGCGACATCCCCGCTGGGGTCGCCGTCCCCGTCCCGTGACTCCGGTACGCACGCGTCCCCGTCCACCCGGGCGGCGACCGCGGGCACGCTGTGGTCGGCGGCGCCCACGAACTCCGCGGTGACCCGGGCGGCCGCGCGGTCCACCACATGGGCACAGGTGAGGACCTGGTCGGGGCTCAGCAGAATGCCGGCCCCCGCGATCTCCCCGTCAGCGCCGCGGATCCGCACGGCCCAGCGCGGCGTCTCCGTCGACGAGGCGGCTTGGACTCCCCCGCCAGCAGCCATACTTCGCCACTATACGGTCGTCCGGGCGGTCCCGGACTGGTGCGTGGGCACGCGGGTGGGTTCGGGGAGCAGGCGGACCCGAGAAGTCCGCTTCCCCTCGCCTTCCTGCCACCCGACGCGTCGGACGCGGGCACTTCCGGCCTGCCCTATACGATCGCGACGATCTGAGGGCCCGCACGGGCCCTGACCACGTCGAGGCTCAGACAGGCTGGGGGAAGTTCCCATGGTGAGAACCGGGTTGGTGCGTACGGCGACGGTGGCCGTGACAAGTGTGATGCTGGCGGGGGTGGCGACGGCATCCGCACAGGCCGAGGCCGGGCCCGCGCGTCTCCCGGCGCCGGACGCGGCCGGGGTCCGCACCGCGCTGGAGCGCACGGTCAGCGCGGGCGCGCCCGGCGCGTTCGCGGTGATCCGGGAGCACGGCGGCTCCGGACGCAACCGGACCGTGGCCGTCGGCAAGGCCGATCTGGACGGAACGCCCATGAAGGCCGGCTGGCGCTTCCGGGTGGGCAGCAACACCAAGATGTTCACCGCCGCGCTGGTGCTGCGCCTGGCCGACCAGGGCCGCATCGACCTCGACGAGCCGGTGCGCACGTACCTGCCGTCCGGCACCCTGCCGACGGACTGGAACATGACCGTCCGCCAGGTGATGCAGCACCGCTCCGGCATCTTCGACCACACCAACGACCTCCTCGAGCAGTCCGGCGAGGAGACCACCGAGGCGTTCGAGAAGCGCATCCGCAACACCGTCTACCGGCCCGCGGACCTCGTGGCGCTGTCCGTGCGGCACGGCCCGCAGAGCGCGCCCGGGGCGAAGTACGCGTACTCGAACACCAACTTCGTCCTCATGGGCATGCTGATCGAGAAGGTCACAGGACGCTCGTACGCCACCGCGCTGCGCAAGCAGATCATCGAGCCCCTCCGGCTCAGCAAGACGTCGTACGTGGTCCCGAAGAAGGCCATCGCCGGAGCGCACGTCACCGGCTACCTCACGAACGACGACCGCTCCAAGCCGCTGCTCGACTCCACCGAGCAGAACGGGTCCTGGGTGGGGAGCGCGGGCGCCGTCATCTCCTCCGCCGCCGACATGGACCGCTTCCTCAAGGCCCTGCTCGCCGGCCGCTCCGGCGGCCTGGTCTCGGACACGTCGCTGCGGCAGATGACGAAGGTGCTCGCCACCCCCACGGCGAAGGTCAGCTACGGCCTCGGCCTCCGCGAGATCCAGCTGTCCTGCGGCAAGGTCTACGGCCACGGCGGCATCGTCCAGGGCTACCAGACCCAGTCCTTCATCACGCGGAACGGCAAGCGGTCGGTCGTCGTCTTCGCCAACGCGTCCAACAACTCCAACGTGACGCAGAACCTGATGAACACCCTCGAACCCGCCTTCTGCGGCACCGCGCCCGCGCCGAGCACGAGGTCGGCGGCGGATCCGTCCGCACCGTCCGACGTGCACACCGGCCGCGCCGAGGCGCCGGCTCCCGCGGTGCCGGTCGTGGACGACACCCGCTTCTGACCCGACGGACGGTTCCGGGACGCCGGGGCGTCCCGGAACCGTCGCGCACGCACCGGCGGAACGTCGCATCGCAGTTAGCCTTCTCGGCATGGTCTGGGACGAAGCACGGCTGCTGGCCCTGGAAGTGGACGCCATCTATGGGCTCGTGCCCCGACCGGGCGGCGGCCTCCCGGTCATCGTGAAGAACCCGGCGGTGCGCGCCGTGTGGGCCTGGTCGCCGCAGGCACGGCTGCTTGCGCTGGGGGCCGGGGTCAGCTCGCGGGGGCACGAGGACGGTGGCGGTCCGGAGTTCGCGCCGGGCGAGCCGCCCGCTCCGCTGGTCCGGCTCGCCGCGTCCATCGCCGAGCGGCCACTGACCGTCGAGGGCGGCCCGTGCTTCGTCTTCCCGGAGCGGCTCACCGCGTCGCGGCCGGTTCCGCTGCCCATCCTGGTCCCCACCGACGAGGGCAGGCGCGCCGCCCGGCACCTGGTCCGCCCCGACAACTGGCAGCCCGGCGAGTGGCACGCGCTGCTCGGCGGGCGCATGGGGCCGTGGGCGATGGCCGTGTACGACGGGGAGCCGGTGTCGATCTGTTTCTCGCCCGCGTCGAACGCCACCGCCTCGGAGGCGGGCATCTGGGCCCGCGCCGACTTCCGCGGCCGCGGGCTCGCCCCGGCCGTCGTGGCGGCCTGGGCCGCGTACGAACGCCGCACCAAGGAGGTGCTCTTCTACAGCACCACCGCCGCCAATCACGCGTCGCAGTCGGTCGCCCGACGCCTGGGGCTCACGCCGCTGGGCTGGATATGGACCGTGCGGTGACAGCTCGTTTCCTCGCGGTCACCGCTCCCCCTTCGGCCCTCCACGGACAGTTCACGGCACGTACATAAACGACGGCTGAACGCTTGCTCAACGGCGGCACCCGGGCGTGTCGCTCACCCCGGGACCGTCCCAGGAACAGCCCGGGGACAGCCCGAACGCGCCGGGGCGCGCCGGGAACATGCCGGGATCAGCCCCGGGTCACCTCAGCACGTTCATGGCCCGGTCGAAGGCCGAGTCCCGCTTCTTGGCGAACTCCTCCTTGGTGAAGACGGGTTCGCTCAGGTGCGGCGGGATGCCGGGGCCGTCGAAGGTGTGGCCGGTGCGGGTCAGGAACTCCTCGTTCGGGAGCACGGCGACCATGCCGTTGGGCAGCCGGCGGAACATGACGTCCGAGAAGACGCCCTGTGTGGGCCGGCCGATCCGCACGGTCCGGCCGGGCCGGTCGATGAGGGACTGGGTGAAGGTCTCGCCCGCGCTCACCGTCGACCCGCCGGTCAGCACGGCGATGGGGCCGGTGTAGCGCGGCGCCTGGGCGGGCGTGACGCGGATGGGCTCGGGGCGGGTGTGCTTGCTCGGGTCGTCGGGGTCGTTGCGGGCGCGCTTGGAGTACGCGACGTAGGGCGTGTCGGTGAGGCGTTCGGCGATGCGGATGCCGAGGACGTCGGAGCCGCCGCCGTTGATGCGCAGGTCGATGACCAGGCCCTTGAGGCGCTTGACCCGGTCCTTGGTGAGGACGGTGTCGAGCGCCTTGTCGAGCTCGGCCAGTTCGGCGGTGAAGGGGGCGCCGTCGGCCGCGTAGCCGCTGAAGCCCGAGATCCGCAGATATCCCTTCCGGCCCGGCAGATCGGCGTACGTGATCCGCCCGTTGGCGAAGTCCTGGATGTGGCGGGCCTTCTTCAGGTCGCGCCCCACGATGAACTTCTTGACCTTCTTGTCCAGCTTCTCGCTGGGGATGACGGTGCCGGGGCGGCCGTGCGCGAAGGTGCGGTCACCGTCCCTGACGGCGACGTGGGCGTCGTACAGCGGCGCCACCATCTTGCGGAAGATGGCGAAGAGTTCGTCCCGCGTGGTGTCGGGGTGCACCTGCGGCCGGTAGTGAGCGCGCACGCCCTTCCAGTCGATGCCTTTCGCGGCGAAGAAGGGGTAGTTCTCGGCGAAGGACCGCCAGAACACGTCGAAGGTGGTGCGGGGGTCGTCGGGTGTCGGGCGGTCGCAGTCGTCCGGCAGCGCGGAGATCCGCTTCAGGCCCCGGTGGCCCAGGGAGCCGTCAAAACTCACGGAGGCGTGATCGCGGTCTTGTCCGGTGCGAACGGTGAGGACGAAGCCCTCCGGGGCGGTGTACACGTCAGGGCCCGTCTTGCGGGCCGTGAAGCCCTTGATGCAGCTGGCGGCCGTGGTCTGGTACTCCTGCAGGGTTCCGTCGTGCAGGGAGAGGACGGTGCCGTAGCCGTCCATGCGCCAGAGGCCGTCGGTGGATGGCGCTTCCTCGGCGCCGGCGGTCGGCGCGACCCCCGCGGCGAGGGTCAGGGCGACGGCGGCAGACGTAACGATACGCACGATTTCATCCTTCATATCCGTGTTTCGCGCGAGATGAACTGTCCTGTATGTGACGCGCTTTGCGTCGCGGCCCACGGTTCCGTACGCGGTGCCGCCCGGTCCATCCGGCTGGCAGGTGCATCGAAACGGGGGGCTGCCCCCCATGATCGACTGCATGCCGCCGGACGTGACTCAGCTCTCAAAGTTGCGTCTGAGGTTTCTGTTATCCCGCCGCGGCGCGCAGGATCTCCCAGGCAGTGGGGGACGCACACACGACCGACAAGGACAGGAGACACGCTGTGGGCCAGGAGCAGTGGGAGCGGAAGCAGGTGAACGACGCCGAGCTGACCTCTCTGGTCGTCGCGGGCCGCGCCGGAGATCCCCGCGCGCAGGACGAGCTGGTCGCCGCCTATCTGCCCCTCGTGTACAATATCGTCGGCCGGGCCCTCGGCGGGCACGCGGACGTCGACGACACCGTGCAGGAAGCCATGATGCGGATGCTGCGCGGACTGCCCGCGCTGCGCGACCCGGCCTCGTTCCGGTCCTGGCTCGTGGCCATCGCGATGAACGAGACGCGCCGTCGGCAGCACCCCGCCCCCGTCGACAGCGGCCTGCAGGACGCGTACGACGTCCCGGACCCCGGCAGCGACTTCACGGACGTCACGATCCTGCGGCTCGGCCTGTCCGGGGAGCGCAGGGAGGTCGCGCAGGCCACCCGCTGGATGGACGACGACTACCGGGAAGTGCTCGCCCTGTGGTGGCTGGAGGCGGCCGGCGAGCTCTCCCGGGGCGAGGTCGCCCGGGCCCTCGAGCTCACCCCGGAGCACACGGCCGTGCGGGTGCAGCGCATGAAGGCCCAGCTGGAGACGGCCCGGGTGGTGGTCAGGGCGCTCACGGCCAAGGTCCGCTGCCCCCTGCTCGCGGACCTCACCGCGGCCTGGGACGGCAGGCCGTCCGCGCTGTGGCGCAAGCGTCTCGCCCGGCACACGCGCGACTGCGCCGTCTGCGCGGGGCACGGGGCGGGGCTCACGCCCGCGGAGGGGCTGCTCGCCGGTCTGGCCCTCGTGCCGCCGCTGGCCATGGCGGCCGGGCGCTTCTCCGGCACCGGCGGCACGGCGTACGCCGCGTACGCGGCACCCACCCAGCCGCTCCCGCAGGCCGACGCCCCGCCGCTCCCGCAGGCCGACGCCCTGCCGGACGCGGCGCCGTGGGGCCCGTCGGCGGCCGATGACACGGTGGTCCAGGGCATGGCGGGCGACGGGATCGCGGCCGAGGGGGTGACGGCCATCGCCCCGCACGGCGCGGCGGGTTCACGTGCGCAGCTGCGGCAGGGGCGGCGCAGCACCCGGCGGCGTCGGCAGGCGGTCGGCGCGGGTGCCGGTATCGCCGCGATCGCCACGCTGGCAGGCGTCATGCAGCTCGTCGACGACTCCCCGGACGCGCGGGACAAGGGCGCGGCCGTGGCGATGGAGTCCACCGAGCCCTCCCCCGCCGCCCCGTCGGCCACGGGCAGCGCGAGCCCGACGAAGTCGCCCTCCGCGTCCCCGTCGAAGTCCGCCAAGAAGAAGTCACCGAAGCCGTCCGCGACGGCCAGCCCGTCGCGCGCGTCCCGGAAGAAGACGACCAAGCCCGCGCCGCGCACGTCCGCCAAGCCGCCCGCGCCGCCCCGGCAGACCGCCGAGCCGCCGGCGCCGCAGGCCCCGTCGGGCTCGACCGCCCAGCAGGTCCTGACTCTGGTCAACGCCGAGCGCAGGAAGGCCGGTTGCGGCCCGCTCACCCAGAACAGCCGGCTCGCCACCGCCGCCCAACGGCACTCCGCCGACATGCGGGCCCGCAACTACTTCGACCACACGTCGCCCGACGGCACCGACCCCGGTCAGCGCATCACGGCGGCGGGCTACAAGTGGAGTACGTACGGAGAGAACATCGCCCGGGGCCAGCAGACCGCGTCGTCGGTCATGAAGTCCTGGATGAACAGCGAGGGCCACCGCGCCAACATCCTCAACTGCTCCTTCAAGGAGCTGGGCGTGGGCATCGAGAAGGGCAGCGGCGGTCCCTGGTGGACGCAGAACTTCGGTGCACGCGGCTGACCTGGACCGACGCCGCGAATGCCGGTCCTGGCGTGGCCTAGCATGACCGCATGACGAACGACGAGAAGCACGACAAGACGGCCGCGAACAACCCCCTGGCGCTCGGCCTTTCACTGGGGCCGCTCGCGGGTGTCGTGCTCGGGCTCCTCGTCTTCGACAACATCGGGCTCGGCCTCGCGCTCGGCATGGGCCTGGGCGTCGCGATCGGCGCCAGTGCGGACGCCGCACGGAAGCGTCAGGCGGGCCCCGAGGGCACCCAGGACAGCTGACCAGCAGGTGGGCGGCGTGAGCGCCGCCCACCACCGACGTGTCGTAACGCCGCCCTCAGGGGCGGCCGTCCGGCTCGCGGAGCCGGATGACCGCCGTCCCCGCGGTCAGGTCGACCGTGGACCTCGGCGGCGCCCCGTCCTCCTCGTCGTCCCGCATGACCAGCGCGCTCTGCCGTTCCTTGAGCTCGCTCTGCTTGCCCGGCGACAGGCTCGCGTGCAGCTGCTCGAACCCTGTCGCGGAGATCTGCCCCTGCCGCGCCGCGTTCCGCCAGGGCAGCAGCCCGGCCTTCCCCGCCCGCAGAAGCAGCTGGTCGACGAAGGCCAGCAAGGTCAGCACGACCACCAGGCCCGGCAGTGTCATGAAGAAGACGACCTGCACACTCACTCCCCGAGTCGTCGGCACGTACGCACTCACTTACGCACTCACGTACGCACTCACGTACGCACTCACTGCGGGGTGAACGCGTCAGGACTCCTGAAAGCTCCCGGCGGGCGTGTTGAGGATGCCGTTGATGAGCACCCGCAGGCCCCAGGTGTCGCGGTCGCCGGGTGAGAACAGGGCGTGGCGCAGCGAAGTCACCATCGGGTAGCGGTCGGCGGGCAGGGCCGCATAGCGCCGGTCCGCCGCGGCGACGGTGTCCCCCTCGTCCGCGCCCCTGGTGTCGTACGCGCTCTGCTCGGCACCGGCGGCGGCGATGTGGAGGTGGATCAGGTCGACGGCCCAGGCGGCGGTGGTGTCGTCGAGGCCGCCCTGTTTGAGCAGGGCGAGCATGCGGTCGAGGATCAGCAGGACGTTGGCGCCGGTGGGGATGGCGCCGAGGGCGACGGCGGCGAGGCCCTCGTGACGGCTCATGGCGGCGACGGTGGCGGCGGCCAGGGCGTGGAGCTGCTCCTGCCAGGTGCCTTCCGAGGTCAGAGGGACCTGGCCGAGGGCCTCGTCGAGCATGGCGGCCATCAGGTCGTCGCGATTGGCGACGTAGACGTACAGCGAGGCCGGGCCGGTGTCGAGCTCCTTGGCGACGCGGCGCATGGTCAGGGCGTCCAGGCCGTGGTGGTCGAGGATCTCCAGCCCCGTGCGCACGATCAGATCGCGGCTGAGGGGGGCCTTGGCGGGCCGCGCGCGGCGGCTGATCGGGGGCGTACTCACGGGGCAAGCCTAGCCCGCCGACGAACACCGTTTGACACGAACACCGTTCGTTCTTTAGCGTTGCCGACGCATACAACGAACACCGTTCGTGGCGAACATCGTTCGCCCTCCTTCCTGAGAGTCTTCATGACCACCACCACCGCCCCGCCCCCCGCGGCGGGCGCGCTCTCCCCCGGGCGGCAGTGGGCCGTCCTCGCCGTGATCCTCGCGGCCGAGGTCCTCGACCTCATCGACGCGACCATCACGAACGTCGCGGCGCCGACCATCGCCGCCTCGCTGCACGGCGGGACGTCCCTGGTCCAGTGGCTCGGCGCCGCCTACGCGCTCGCCCTGGGCGTGCTCCTGGTGACCGGCGGCCGCCTGGGCGACAAGTACGGCCGACGCCGCGTCTTCCTGACCGGGCTCGCCGGCTTCACGCTGGCCTCCGTCGCCTGCGGTCTCGCCGTCAGCCCGCAGCTGCTCGTCGTGTCCCGGCTGATCCAGGGGGCCTTCGGCGCCCTGCTCATTCCGCAGGGCTTCGGCATCCTCGGCGCGGTCTTCCCCCGCGACCAGATCGGCAAGGCGTTCAGCGCCTTCGGTCCCGTGCTCGGCCTGTCCGCGGTCAGCGGGCCGATCCTGGCCGCGTTCCTGATCGACGCCGACCCCTTCGGACTCGGCTGGCGCTCGATGTTCCTCATCAACATCCTGCTGGGCGGTGCCGCCCTGCTGGCCGCCGCCCGCCTGCTGCCGCACGACGAGGGCGACCGGTCCGTGACCGTCGACGCCATCGGCTCGCTGCTGCTGGCCGCGGCGATGGGCGGCCTGCTGTTCGGCCTGATCGACGGCTCCGGCAGCGGGTGGCACCCGCGGGCCTGGCTCGCGCTCGGCGCCGGGGCCGTCTTCCTCGTCCTCTTCGCCCGCCGCCAGACCACCGCCGCCACCCCGCTCATCCAGCCCTCGCTGTTCAAGAACCGCGGCTTCGTGTCCGGCCTGGCCCTGGGCATCGCCTTCTTCGCCGCGGTCGCGGGCCTGCTCTATGTGATCTCACTGTTCCTCCAGGACGGCCTGGGCTACTCGCCCCTGCGCACCGCCCTGATCGGCACCGCCCCCGTCGCCGCCGGCATCGTGGTCGCCTCGATCGCCTGCCACCGCCTCATCGCCGTACTCGGCCGCAGGCTCGTCCTGATCGGCCTGCTCACCACGCTCACGGGCACCCTCGGGCTCTGGGCCGCCGTCCACGCCTCCGGCACCGGCACGAGCGCGGCCGCGATCGTGCCCGCCGCCCTCGTCATCGGGCTCGGCATGGGCACCTGCTTCGGCACGGTCTACGACATCACCCTCGGCGACGTCACCCCGGCCGAGGCGGGCAGCGGCTCCGGCTCGCTCACCGCCGTCCAGCAGCTCGCCAACGCCCTCGGCGCCGCGGCCGTCACCACCGTCTACTTCCACTCCCACACGGGCGGCCGGCCCGCCCACGCCATGACCACCAGCCTCCTGCTCGTGGCCGGCGTCACCCTCCTCAGCTGCGGCCTCGTACGCCTGCTGCCCCGCAGGGTCAAGCCCCAGCACCACTGATCTCCGCACCACACCCGGTCTGCGCACCAGTACTGACCTCAGCACCACAACAGAGAGAACCACCACCATGATCCTGCTCACCGGAGGCCGCGGCGCGGTCGCCACCCACCTCCTCGCCCTCCTCCAGGAGGCCGGCCTGCCCGTGCGCGTCGGCTCCTCCACCCCCGCCGAACTCACCCTCCCCGAGGGCGTCCCCACGGTCGCCCTCGACCTCACGGACCCGGCCACCTTCGCCCCCGCCCTGACCGGCGTCACCTCCGTCTTCCTCTACGCCACGCCCGACCACATCGGCGAGTTCGTCGACCGGGCGAAGCGCGCCGGTGTCACCCACGTCGTGCTGCTCTCGTCCTCCGCCGTACTCAGCCCGGACCCCGAGGGCAACCCGCTCGCCAAGTCCCATCTCGACGTGGAGAAGGCCCTGTTGGCCGCGCCGGTCACCACCACGATCCTGCGCCCGGGCTCCTTCGCCGCCAACGCCGCCGCCTGGGCCTGGCCCATCAAGGCCGGCCGCGCCATCAGCCTGCCCTTCCCCGGCGCCCACAGCGACCCCATCCACGAACGGGACATCGCCGAAGCCGCCTTCGCCGCCCTCACCGAACCCCGGCACCGCGGCGGCCTGTTCACGCTCACCGGCCCCGAATCCCTGACCTTCGCCCAGCAGATCGACCAGCTCGCCGCGGTCACCGGCGAAATCGTCAAGGCCGAGCACGTCACCCCCGCGGAGTGGAAGCAGGAGATGGCCGACTACATCCCTGCCCGCTACGCCGACGCCCTGCTCGACTGGTGGGAGGCCCACGACGCCACCCCCGTCCCCCTCACCGGCACCGTCGAAGACCTCACCGGCCACCCCGCCCGCCCCTTCACGGAGTGGGTCTGCGACCACGCCGCCGACTTCCGGACCAGCTGAGCGGTCCCCCGCACCCCATGAAGCTGCCCCGCCGCGTGCGACACGCGGCGGGGCAGCGGCAGCTCACTTGCCCTGGCACTCCGTCCCGGACGCCGGATTCAGCGCGCCCACGACGTTGACGGAGTTGCCGCAGACGTTGACCGGCACGTCGACCGGGACCTGGACGAGGTTGCCGCTGAGGACACCCGGGGAATTCGTGGCCTCACCTTCGGCGTGGGCGCCCGAGGGCTCGGGACCAGCGACGGCGGCACCGGCTCCGGTGACGATCACGGTCGTGGCGAGGGCGGCCACGGCGAAGATGCTGTGCTTGCGCATGGGGTCGTCTCCTGGTGAGAGGGAGTACTGGTGCGAAGCCTCACCGGAGTCCCGTACGACAAAAACACCCGTGGCCCTTTGGCGCTAACAGAATCGCTCATCCGTGGGACGAGCCGTCGGCAGCGGTGGCGTACTGCGCCGCCCCGTGACCGAGCGACCAGTCGATCGACTCGTTCTCGGTCACGGTGACGAACACATTGCGCGGCTCGGTGCCCGCGTACGCGTGGGCCAGCTCGGCTGTGCGCCGGTACAGGGCCTGCTTCTGGGCGGGTGTGCGCCCGGAGCGCATGGTGATCGCGACGTACACGATGCCGGAGTCGCGCTGCACGCCGAGGTAGTTGTCGTAGCGCAGCGTGCTGGTGGTGCCGTCGTGGCCGACCAGGACCTGGAACCGGTCGTCGGACGGGATGCCGATCGTCTCCACCAGGGCGTCGTGCACGGCCCGGCCCAGCGCGTCGAGCCGGTCGCCGTCGGCCCCCAGCGCGTCGATGCGAACAAATGGCATGTCAGTGGCTCCTCTCGCCTCCCCGATCAGGACTGTACATACTAGTAGGTACAGTCACCGTCGCGCCGAGCAGGTCAGGCCCGACGCACATCAGGCCCGACCCACATCAGGTTCGACGCACGTCAGACCCGACGGCAGTCGAAGATGCCCCAGCGCAGCTGCTCGCGGCGGGCCGCGTCCACCCAGAGCGGCAGGTTGGCGAGCAGGTTGTCGACGTAGGCGCCGCTGATGGTGCCGCGCAGGTCCCGCTCGTGCTTGCGGGTCTCCTCGGTGATGCGGACGTAGTGGTGGACGAGTTGGCCGCTGCGGTCGTCGAAGTCGACGCGGGACAGGCCGAGTCCGGTGAGCGTCCTGCGGTAGAAGCCCGGCGTGGCGAGCGCGTCCACGCCCAGGCGGGACACGGCCGGGTACAGGGCGTCGGCGGGCGCGTCCTCGGCGGCCATCAAGTCGGTGAAGACCAGAGCGCCGTGCGGCTTGAGGACCCGTACGGCCTCGCCGAGCAGCCGCGTCCGGTCGCCGCTGTGGCAGAAGGCCTCCTGGGACCAGACGACGTCGAAGCGGCGGTCCGGGCAGGGGATGTCGTGGAAGGACCCGGTCACGACCTCGATGAGCCCGTCGAGGCCGCGCTCGGAATTGGTGGCGCGGTGGCGCCGGTTCTGGGCCTCGCTCAGGTTGAGGGCGGTGACGTGGCATCCGAAGCGCTCGGCGAGGTAGCGGGTGGGGCCTCCGTAGCCGGAACCGAGGTCGAGAACCGTGCTCTCGGGAGTCAGGAGGTCAGCCACCTTGTCCGCCGCCTGCTCGATGGTGCGGCGGGAGGCGTCGGCGATCGGCTCGTGGGCGTCGCGGTAGATCCCCGTGTGGATGTCCTCGCCGCCCCACACGGCGTCGTAGAACGCGTCCACGTCGGCGGTGTCGTAGTAGCGCCGGGTCGCGTCCTCGGAAGTTGCTGCGGTGTCGTGCGGCATGCGCGTCTCTCCTCGCCGGGTCGTATCGGTGCGGTACAGAGATCACCTCACCTCAGCCGACGGCCTTCTTCCCAGACGGCACATCAAGCCAACTGGCGCATTTACAGAGAGATATTGCCTTTTCGGACAGATGGGCGAGTACGCGGCCGACGGGCACCCTCTCCGACTGTCAGCCCGCAGCCGTCCCCTACGCCTCAGGAACCGCAAGGGATCACCACCCGCCGCCAGCGCGGCCTACCACCGCCAGGGGGTTCACCGCGGCCCGGCACATCCGGCCAGCCTCACCCCCTTCCCGTGACTCTTCGCAATCACCTCCTTGCCCACCGTTTCCGGTGCTGGCTAGCGTCCCTCCGGTACGAGGCGCCCCACCCGTACGCCCCGTATCAGAGCCGGTGATCCCGAACGTCCCAGGAGGCTGTGGCATGCCCGAGTTCGTCGAGCCCGTCCAGGTGTCCGCGTCCGTCGCGGAGGCGAACCGCAAGGTGACCGAGACCGTCCCACCAAGTCCGGAGGACTTCGAGAACGCCACACGCGGACTGGTCGCCGTGCCGGACGTGCCCTTCATTCCGGCCCGCACGAGCGGCGACGAGCCGGTCTGGGACTTCGTCGGCTACGACTTCCTGCGCGACGGGGACGAAACATCCCCCGCCGAGGTCAACGCGAGCCTGTGGCGGCAGGGACAGCTCACCGCCGTCGCCGGGCTCTTCCAGGTCGTGAGCGGGCCCGAGGGCAGCATCTACCAGGTGCGCGGCTACGACCTGTCCAACATGACGATCATCGAGGGCGACCAGGGCATCATCGTCCTCGACCCGCTCGCCAGCTACGAGACCGCGAACTACGCGCTGCGTCTCTACCGCAAGGCCACCGAGAGCCAGAAGCCCGTCGTCGGCGTCATCTACACGCACAGCCACGTCGACCACTTCGGCGGCGTGCGCGGGCTCTTCGACGAGCAGGGCGGCCAGGTCCCCGACATCCCGGTCATCGCGCCCGACGGGTTCCTGGAGCACGCGGTCAGCGAGAACGTGTACGCGGGCCCGGCCATGGCACGCCGCGCCGAGTACATGTACGCCGCCAAGCTCGACAAGAGCCCCTACGGGCAGGTCGGTTCGGGCCTCGGCCTGACCATCTCCACCGGCGAGGTGACGCTCGTCCCGCCGACCGTCAGCGTCGGCGACGCCGAGCACGGGCCCGTGCCGCGCGACCTGTGGACCAGCGAGGACGTCATCCCCTGGCGGCCCGGCCTGTACCGGCAGACCGTGGGCGGCATCCGGATGGTCATCCAGCTCACGCCGGGCACCGAGGCCCCGGCCGAGATGAACCTCTACTTCCCGCAGTTCCGCGCCCTGTGCATGGCGGAGAACGCCACCCACACCCTGCACAACCTCATCACCCTGCGCGGCGCCCAGGTGCGCGACGCCCACGCCTGGTCGAAGTACCTCACCGAGGCCCTCCAGACCTTCGCCGAGCACACCGAGGTGGAGTTCGCCTCGCACCACTGGCCGCTGTGGGGCAGGGAGAAGATCGTCGAGTTCCTCGGCGTCCAGCGTGACGTGTACGCGTACCTCAACGACCAGGCGCTCCGCCTGATCAACCAGGGCCGCAACGGCCTGGAGATCGCCGAGGAGCTGAGCCTCCCCGCGTCGCTGGCCGACCACTGGTACACGCGCGGCTACTACGGCTCGGTCAGTCACGACCTGAAGGGCGTCTACCAGCGCTACCTGGGCTGGTTCGACGGCAACCCCGCCCACCTGTGGACCTATCCGCAGGCCGAGGCGGGCCGCCGTTACGTCGAGGCGATCGGCGGCCCCGACGCCGTCGTGCGGCAGGCGCAGGCCGCGTACGACGGAGGCGACTACCGCTGGGCCGCCGAACTGCTCAACCACGTCGTCTTCGGCCTCCCCGACCAGAGCGAGCCCGCCAAGCAGCTCCAGGCCAGGGTGCTCAGCCAGCTCGGCTACGGCGCCGAGAACGGCACCTGGCGTGACTTCTACCTCACCGGCGCCCGCGAACTGACCGTCGGCGTCGAGAACCGCGCCACCCAGGAGGCGGGCGACCTGGTCAACAGCCTGAGCCTGGAGCAGTACTTCGCCGCCATGGCCCGCAGCGTCGACGGGCCGAAGGCGGCGGCCGAACAGCGGACGCCGATCGCCCTGCAGTGGCGCGTCACCGGCACCCCGGAGCAGTCGTGCACCACGACGCTGCGCAACGGCGTCCTCGTCTTCGTCCCCGGCAAGGACATCCTGGCGGGCACCCCGCAGGCGACGATCACGCTCTCCCGCGCCGCCCTCAACGGCCTGTACCTCAGCGGGCCCGACTTCCCGCGCAACTTCCGCACGGCCGTCGAGAAGGGCGAGATCACCCTCGGCGGCCCGGAGCAGCAGGCGTACGCGGACACGGTGTTCGGCTACCTCACCCTGCCGAACCCGAAGTTCCCGATCGTGGCCCCGGCGGCGCCGGGCAGGACCAGCTGACGCGGACGTGTCGCGGGCCGGCGGGACCTCCCGGTCACGCCGGCTCGCACCGGTCGGGCTCGCCGAGCACGCGCAGGGCCTCCTGGAGGTCGTCGAGCGCGGCGCCGAACTCCTTGGCGGCGGTGCGGAACGTGGCGCGGTCCATCAGGGCGGCGACCAGCGCGGCGGTCCCGCCGGACGGGTCGTGCGCGGTGAGCCGCCGGGCCAGGCGGATGCCTTCGTCGAAGAGCGGGCGCACCTCGTCGTGCGGGCAGCAGTGGCTGCACTGCTCCCAGCGGACGGCGGACCGGACGGTGAGGAGGCGGTGCACCTCGATCAACTCGGCCATGGCGTCCGGTGCGTCGTCGGCCCGCCGGGCGAGGGCGTCCGCCTCCTCCTGGAGTTCGGCCCGCCGGTCGACGTAGCGCTCCTGGACGGCGTGCGACCAGTGGTGCCGACCTGCCCCGAACGGCGGGTGCGGGAGGGGAGCCCGCTGCCGCTCGCTGCGGGCGCTGGACAGGGTGAACACCACCGCCCAGTACGTGGACTGGTAGCCGCTCCACGACGTGCGCTCGCCGGTGGCCGCCAGCTCCGTCAGGAGTACGAGTGCTTCGTGCCGGGCCGCGGCCGCCTCATCGCCGTGCCTTCCGTGGGCGTCGAGCATCCGCGCGTACTCGATCAACGCATAGAAGTGGCAGGCCATCGGGCCGCGGTCGGCGGCGGCGTCGTGCGCCTCCCCGCGGACCAGTTCCGCGCACGCGGCGAGCGCTTCGTCGGTGCGGCCTGCGGCGTCGAGGGCGGCGATCCACTGGAGCAGGTACCAGGCGAGGGCCCCGCTGCGGGACCCGCCGGGCCGGGAGGCCGTGACCCACTCCGTCATGGCGTCCGCGGCCTCCGCATGTCGGCCCTCCTCGGAGAGGCCCGCGGCCCAGACGGGCAGTCCCCGCACCGTGTCTTCGGGATCGCCGGACGCCTCGCCCTGAGCGCGGCCGACGGCCACCATCTCGGCGCGCACGGCGAGCCCTTCGGCCCGCCGACCCAGGACGTACAGCTGTCGCTGGCACCCGTCCAGGGCGCGGTGCAGCAGCTCCGCCCGCTGCGGCTCGGCGGTGTCGACGGCACGCGCGGCGGCCACCGCTTCCTCCAGCACGGCGAGGCGGGCCGCGTGGTGGTCCTGGTAGCCGCGCTCGTGGCTCAGCCGCACCAGGGCCTCGGACAGGCGGGGCAGGTAGGCGGCGGGGGTCACGCGGGACAGGATCCGGTAGGCGTCGACCTCCTCGTGCGGGGTGCGCCGTCCGGAGGCGAGCAGGAGGGTCCGCGCGCGCAGGACGTCGTCCGGGTCGACGGTCGTCGGGGACGCCAGGTGCTCGGTGGAGGTCATGGCGGAGATTCTGCGAGCGCGCGCAGGGCCCGGACAAGGCCGTTGAGCTGTGCGAATCGTCCTACGCGATCAGCCGCTGAGCTGTCATGATGGGGATGACACCCCCTCGACCCGCGCTCGGCGCGCAACCGTCAGCCCTGTGTCAGCATGCCTCCACAAATTGATTGCACATCCCATCCATATGTGCAGGATGTGGCTGAGCAACAGGAAAAGGAGCGCTCAGCATGGCTGTTGAACCATCCGGCCCCGACGAGGCCCGTCGCGTCGACGGGCTCGTGGCGGCACAGGAGAACGCGATCGCCCTGTTCGCGGAGGTGGAGGCGCGCGGCCTCGTGGCGCCGGGACGGGGCGAGCGGGAGGTGAGCGACCTGATCCGCGACCTGGCCAACGAGATGTTCGGCACCACCAAGCACTGGCACAAGCGGATCATCCGCTCCGGGCCCAACACCCTCGCCCCCTACCGGGAGAACCCGCCGGACCGGATCATCGGCGCCGACGACATCGCCTTCGCCGACTTCGGGCCGATCTTCGAGGAGTACGAGGCGGACTTCGGCCGGACCTACGTCTTCGGCGACGACCCGGACAAGCACCGCATGCTGCACGACCTGCCCCGCATCTTCGACGCGGGCCGCGCGGCGTTCCGGGCCGACCCGGACATCACCGGCAAGCAGCTGTACGCGGAGGTCGAGCGCCTGGCCGCCGAGGCGGGCTGGACCATCGGCATCTGGCACGCCGGTCATCTCGTCGGCGAGTTCCCGCACGAGACCAACGTCGGCGCCAAGGCGGAGTCGTACATCACGCCCGACAACCACAACCCGCTGCGCCGGACCACCGCTTCGGGCCGGGTCTGCCACTGGATCCTGGAGCTGCACCTCGTCGACCGCCAGCGCGGCTTCGGCGGCTTCTACGAGCAGCTCCTGGACCTCGCATGACCGGGTCCCTGCTCGCGTTCGCGCTGTTCGCCCTGGTCGTCACCGTCGTGCCGGGGCCCGACATGCTGCTGGTGCTGCGCAACTGTCTGCGGGGCGGCCGGCGGGCCGGCGCCGCGAGCGCGGTCGGGGCCGCGCTTGGGTCGCTGGTCTGGGCGGTGGCAGCGGCCGTCGGGCTCGCTGCGGCGCTCCAGCGGTGGGACGCGGCCTTCATGGCCGTACGTCTGGCCGGTGCGGCCTATCTGATGCTGCTCGGCGTGCAGGCGCTGCGGGCGCTGCGCTCCGGGACCGGTCCTGACGCGTCCTCAGCGGTCGGCCAGGGCGCGGTCTCCGCCGCCCAGGCGCTCCGTCAGGGCGTACTGAGCTGTCTGCTCAACCCGAAGGTCGGCATCTTCTTCGTGGCGGTGGTCCCGCAGTTCCTGCCCGAGGGGCACTCGCCGCTGGCCGCCACGCTGCTCTTCGGGGCCGTCGACGCGGTGATCGCCGCGAGCTGGCTGCTGCTCGTCACGCTCGGCACGGACCGGCTCCTCGTGTGGCTGCGGCGGCCCCGGGTGGCACGGGCGCTTGAGGGCACGGCCGGGGGCGCGCTGCTCACGCTGGGCGCGGCCACGGCGGTGGAGGCGGCCCGCGCCTGAGTCGTCGTCCGGCCCGGCTCAGTCCTGTCCGGCCGGGCCGGACGCCTCGTGGCCGCCGACCAGGGTGGCCACGAGGCGCCGCATCCCGGGCCACGGGTCGGGCGAGCCCGGAAAGGCCGTCATGAGCAGGTGGTGAGCGGTGCCGACGACGGCGAGGGCCACGGTGGCCGGGTCGACGGTGTCGGCCACGCGGCCGAGCCCGCGCTCGGCCTCCAGGTAGCCGGTGATGGCCTCCTCGACCGCGTGGAAGCCGGGCGCCCCGCCTTCCAGCGCCTCGCGGATGCGCAGCGCGGCCGCGGGGCGGGACAGGGCCACACCGGCGACGACCGGGCCGCCGGAGTCGAGCAGCACCAGCGCGACGGCCTCCAGGTTCGCCGCCACCGACCCCTGCCCGGCGAGCTCCGGGAGCGCCCGCGCCTTCGTGGCCGTCCGCGCGAACCGGTCGAGGCAGAGCTCGGCCACGAACTCGTCGAGCCCCGCGAAGTGCGTGTGCAGCAGGCCCTTGGCGCAGCCCGCTTCGGTGGTGATCGCGCGGCTGGTCAGCGCGCCGGGGCCGGCCTTCTCCAGGACCCGCTCCGCGGCGGCGAACAGTCGCTCGCGCACGTCCGGCGTCGCCACTCCGCGCGGTGACATGGCCTCTCCCTGCTCTTGCCTGCGTCGGTGGGCGCATCCGCTCGTGCCCTCGTGGATCTTAACGGGGATTGCAGGTTTGGGCACGCGCCCATACCGTTTGGGCGTACGCCCATTCTCTGTCGATCCGCCGGGAGGCATTCGTGCTGGACGTCGTCAACTCCGAGCAGGCGCAGGCGTGGAACGGCCCTGAGGGCGCCCACTGGGCCCGTCACCAGGACCGCTGGAACGCCGTGAACGAGGGCTTCAACGAGCCGTTGCTCGACGCCGCCGCCATCGCCGGGGCCCACCGGGTCCTCGACATCGGCTGCGGTTCCGGGCAGACCACCCGGCTCGCCGCGCTCAGGGCGCCCCGGGGGCGGGCACTCGGCCTCGACCTGTCCGGCCCGATGCTCGCCGAGGCGCGCGCCCGCGCGGAGCGCGACGGCGTCCCCAACGCCTTCTTCGAGCAGGGCGACGCCCAGGCGTACGCCTTCGAGGAGGGCGCGTTCGACTCGGCGGTCAGCCGCTACGGGGTGATGTTCTTCGCCGACCCCGTCGCCGCGTTCGCCAACATCGGCCGGGCGCTGCGGCCGGGCGGGCGCCTGGCATTCATCTGTCCCGCCGACGCCGAACTCAACGGCTGGGTCGGGGCGATGCTGGCCCTGCGCGACCTCCTGCCGGTCGGCGACTTCGGCCACCCTGGGCTGCCCGGCATGTTCTCCCTGGCCGCCCCGGACCGCATCCACGACGTCCTCACCGCGTCCGGCTACACGCGCGTCACCGTCAACCAGGCGCAGGCGTACGGCACGTGGGGGCACGGCGTCGAGGACGCCACGGAGTTCCTGCTCGGCACGGGCCCGGGGCGCCACCTCCTGGAGCAGGCCGACCCGGTGACGCGGGACCGCGCCCACCGCACCCTGGAGGACCATCTGCGCGGCCACGAGACGGCGGACGGCACGGTGCGGCTGCTCAGCACGTCGTGGCTGGTCACGGCGGAACGGCCGGGGGCGGCTCGGGCCTGACGCCCGGCGGATGACGACGGCGGCCGCGGTCACGCCTTGGCCGCCACCGGTGCCGGTCGGCTGTCGTCGGGCTCCGCGGCCGCCACGGGCTGCGGCTCCCCCGTCCGCAGGACGTGGTTCACGCGGGCGACGTCCAGGACGCGTTCCCAGCGGGCGACGACGAGCGTGGCGACGCTGTTGCCCGCCAGGTTGGTCAGGGCGCGGCACTCGGACATGAACTTGTCGACGCCGAAGACCAGCATGATGCCGGCGGCGGGGACCGTGCCGACCGTGGTGAGGGTGGCGGCGAGGGCGATGAAGCCCGCGCCCGTGATGCCGCCCGACCCCTTCGAGGTGAGGATCATGACGGCGAGCAGGCCGAGCTGCTGGCCGACGCTCAGCGGGGTGTCGGTGGCCTGGGCGATGTAGACGGCGGCCAGGGAGAGGTAAATGGAGCTGCCGTCGAGGTTGAAGGAGTAGCCGGTGGGGACGGTCAGGCCGACGATGTCCCGGCGGATGCCGAGGCCTTCGAGCTTGGCCATGAGGCGGGGCAGGGCGCTCTCGGAGGAGGAGGTGCCGAGGACCAGGACGAACTCCTCGCGCAGATAGCGCAGCAGGCGGAAGATATTGATCTTCAACAGGGCGGTGACGCCGCCCAGGACGACGACCACGAAGAACAGCGAAGTGCCGTAGAAGAGCCCGATGAGCCGGCCGAGGCTGGTGAGGGTGGAGACGCCGTACTTGCCGATGGTGAAGGCCATCGCGCCGAACGCGCCGACGGGGGCGGCCAGCATGACGTAGTGCAGGATCCTGAACACCACGGCGCTGAGCCGGTTGATGCCGTCCACGAGCGGCTCCCCGACCGGCCCCACCGCCTTCAGGGCGACGCCGAAGAGCACCGAGACGAAGATGACCTGGAGGATGTTGCCCTCGGCGAAGGCGCCGACGGCGCTGGTGGGCACCAGGTCGGTGAGGAAGTGCCACCAGCTCTGGCCCTCGCCGTCCTTGACGTACTGCGCGGCGTCGCCCTCCAGGCGCAGATCGCCGGGGTGGGCGTGGACTCCGGCGCCGGGCTGGAAGACGTTGACGGCGACGAGGCCGAGGACGAGGGCCGCCAGGGTGCCCGCCTGGAAGTACAGGAGGGACTTCAGGCCCACGCGGCCGACCCGGCCGAGGCTGTCGACGCCGCCGATGCCCGCCACGATGGTGAGGAACACGATCGGGGTGATGAGCATCTTGATGGCGGCGACGAACGTGGTGCCGACCGGTTCGAGGGCGGTTCCCGTCGACGGCCACAGCCAGCCGGTGAGGATGCCGCAGGCGATCGCGGTCAGGACCCAGAAGTAGAGCTGCTTGTACCAGGGCTTGGCGGGCGGCGCGGCGGGGCTTGCGGACACGGGTGCGGCCATGGCGTTGCTCCCCCGCTCACAGGAGTTCGAGCAGTTTGTCGGTGAACTCGGCAGTCGTGGCCGTGCCGCCCAGGTCGGGCGTGCGGACGTCGGTCTTGGCGAGGACGGCCGCGACGGCGTCGGTGATGTCCCGGGCCGCGGCGCGCTCGCCGAGGTGGTCGAGCATCAGCGCGGCCGACCAGATCGCGCCCAGCGGGTTGGCGATGCCCCGGCCCGCGATGTCGGGCGCGGAGCCGTGCACCGGCTCGAACATGGACGGGAACGCGCGCTCGGGGTTGAGGTTGGCGGCCGGGGCGATGCCGATGGAGCCCGCGACGGCGGCGGCCAGGTCGCTGAGGATGTCGCCGAACAGGTTGGAGGCGACGACCACGTCGAAGCGGGCCGGGTCGAGGACGAACTTGGCCGCGAGCGCGTCGATGTGCTCCTGGTCCCAGGCGACCCGCGGATGCCCGGCGGCGCGCTCGGCGACCAGCTCGTCCCAGAAGGGCAGGGTGTGCACGATGCCGTTCGACTTGGTGGCCGAGGTCAGCCTGCCGCCGCGGCGCGCGGCCAGGCCGAAGGCGTAGTCCAGCACGCGGGTGACCCCGGGCCGGGTGAACACGGCCTGCTGCACGGCCATCTCGTCGGGGAAGCCGCGGTTGAGGCGGCCGCCGATCTCGCTGTACTCGCCCTCGACGTTCTCGCGTACGACGACGAAGTCGACCCCTCCCGGCCGGGCGCCGCGCACGGGGCTCTCGATGCCCTCGAAGACGCGGACCGGCCGCAGGTTCACGTACTGGCGGAAGCCGCGCCGGATGGGGATGAGCAGCCCCCACAGCGACACGTGGTCCGGCACGTCGGGGTGGCCCACCGCGCCGAGCAGGATCGCGTCCTTGTCGCGCAGCTGGTCGAGGCCGTCGGCGGGCATCATGGCGCCCTCGCGCAGGTAGCGCGCGCAGGACCAGTCGTCGTACGAGGTGTAGGAGAGGCCGAAGCCGTGGCGGAGGGCGACCGCGTCCAGGGCGCGCCGCGCCGGGGGCAGGACTTCGGCGCCGATGCCGTCGCCGGGGATCAGGGCGATGCGGTGGTTGGTCATGCGACCGATTGCAGCAACGAGGCGGTGGCGGCGTCCAAGACGCAGTTGCGATCTGCCTTATAAGGGGTGCCTATCAGCGGGGGCAATGGGTGGGGTGCCTAGCAGTGCGTGGTGGTCTGCGCGGCCGTCGCGTCCAGGGCGGTCGTCACGAACGCCCCCGCCGCCGGTGAGAGCCCGGAGCGGCGGCTGATCAGGCCGATGGCCAGGGTCGTCTTCGGTTCGATGGCGAGGACGCGGGCTCCGGCGTGCTCGGCCATGGCCCGCCAGGACTCCGTCACCACAGCGACGCCGACCCCGGCGAGGACCAGCGGCAGCAGGGCCACCCGGTGCTCGGTCTCGGCCGCGATGGTGAACGCGACACCGCGCTCGCGCAGGCCGTCGACGTACGCGCGCATGCCCGTGCCGCGCTGTCCGACGATCAGCCGCCGGCCCGTCAGCTCCTCGCACGCCACGGACCGCCGACCGGTGAACGGCCCGTCGGGCGGCACCACGAGCACGAACCGCTGCTCCCCGACGGCGTGCGCGGTCACCTCGGTGTCCGGCAGCGGGTCCGCCGTGGCGAGCAGGCCCAGTTCCACGGCGCCGGTGCGCACCATGTCGACGACGTCCCGGGAGGTGAAGGCGGCCTTGATGCTCACGGACACGCCGGGCCAGCGGCCGCTGAAGGCGCGGATCATCGAGGTCAGCGGCTCGACGGCCTGCGAGGGCATGGCGGCGATGTCCAGGCGGCCCTCGCGCAGTTCGTGCACGGCGGCGACGCTGGCGCGGGCCGTCGCCAGGCTCCGTACGGCCTCCCGGGCCGGTTCGATCAGCGCCCGGCCCGCCTCGGTGAGCACCGCACGCCGCCCGATCCGGTGGAAGAGCTCGCCGCCCAGGTCCCGTTCGAGGGCCCGGACCGCCTGGGAGAGCGACGGCTGCGAGACGTACAGGGCCGACGCGGCGCGGTTGAACCCGCCGTGGTCGACGATCGCGAGGAAGTATTCGAGCTGCCGGACGTCCATACGGTGATTGTCGGCCGTACGGTCGTCGGCCGTACGGTGGCCAGCCGTGCGCGGTGGTGCGGGCTCAGTTCAGCGCGGGCAGGAACTGGTCGTAGAAGTCCGTCTTCAGGCGCAGCGACCGTTCCTCGATCTCCCTGAAGCCGTCGGCCGACGGCTCCCGGGCGAGGAGTTCGCCCAGGCGGGCGCCCAGGCGGTCGGAGTGCGTGGTGGACAGCAGGGAGCCGGTGGCGAGGGGGTGGGCCTTGGCGTCGTGGACGTAGTGCGGGTAGTAGAAGCAGGAGCGGTTCTCGCCGTCCTGCGTCATCGCGGGGCCCATGCGTTCCCACAGCCGTCCGTACTCGACGGACACCAGGACCTCGCCCCAGAAGCGCAGCAGGGTCAGGAGCCTTACGTCGGCGTCGTCCTCGGCACCCGCGTCGGCGATCAGCTCCAGGGTGTCGGCGAGGACCTTCGTCGTGGCGTCCGTGGGCCTGGACGTGACGACCGTGCGGCGCGGGATGCCGAGGCGGTACAGGTCCTCCGTCATGTCCTCGCGGTGCGAGCGGGTGTGCCCGTGGCTGTCGGGGTACTCCTCGCGCAGGATGATCCGTGCGATGCGCAGGCCCACTTCGTCGTCGAGCAGGTCGATCGCGAGGTCGTAGCTGGGCGTGAACGCCAGGGACACGAAGCGGCGTTGCAGCAGGATCGCGGCGAAGACGTCGTCCGGGAGCAGCGTGATGTTCGCGAGCACCGGGTGCTTCTCGAACCGTTCGATCAGGTCGTCCTCGAAGCGGTCGAGGCCGTCAAGTCCGTGCATGCCGTGCTCTCTCTTCCCGGGTCACAGGTTGATTCTGCCGATGGATCCGCGCCAGTCGCCCAGGTCCACGGGGCAGCCGATGCTCCACAGCGTGTCGACCTCCTGCTGCACTTCCCTGCCCATGACGGTGCCGCAGCCGTCGATCTCCATCTGGGTGGACCGGATCGCGAGGCGGCCGTGCAGGAAGGAGCTCACCAGGTAGTGCTCGTCGGCCTTGTAGACGGCGACCGACGGCAGGGAGTTGTACACCCGCACTTCGAGGCGGGCGCGCGCCTCGTCCGGGGCGTCCTGCACCAGGGAGGCCAGGGTGGACAGACACTGCAGGATGTTCACGCGGACGTCTCCGTCGCGGGCGGGGTCGCGTACAGTGCGCAGGGCTTCGCTGCGCAGCCCGGCGACCGGCGACGACGGGTGCAGGAGCAGGACGCGGGCGTGCACCTGCCGTTCGACGACGGCCTTGCGCAGCTCGCGGTCGAACGCGTCGAGGTTGGGGATCCAGGTCTGCAGGATCGCCACGTCACGCGTGGCGCCGTCCAGTAACTCGGTGAACCGCGCCTCGGGGAACCGCGGGTGGACCCGGACCACTCCCGCGTAGTGCTCCTCCTTGAACTTGTGCGCGATGGCGTCGATGTTGAGCTTGGACAGCTGCGCGTGGACGTCGTCGAGCACCCTGAGCCGGTCGAACTCCAGGAGCAGGAACAGGGTGACCGTGCTCAGGATCAGCAGCGTGACCTTGGGCAGGGTGCTTCCGGGGGCCAACGCGTCCAGCCAGCCGAGGAGATCGGCCAGCACCACGAGGATGCCCGCCGCCGCCATCACGGCCAGCGCGATCCGCTCGGCCCGGTAGCGCATGCCGCCGCTCATCCCCCGCCACTCCCCCGCTCCAGCCTGCCGCCCGGCGTCGTCGGCGACGATGCTACGCCCGGTCGGGGCGGCCCACCACGGCCTTGAGGAGACCGGGGAAGGCCTCGTCGAACTCGTCGCGGCGCAGCGCGTTCATGCGGGACGTGCCCACGTAGTACTGCCGGATCAGACCCGCGTCGCGCAGCACGTGGAAGTGGTGGGTGGCGGTGGACTTGCTGACCGGCAGGTCGATCGTGCCGCAGGCCAGGTCGTCGCGGGCGGCGTACAGCTCGCTGACGATCCGCCGGCGCACCGGGTCGACCAGGGCGTCGAGCACTTGTTGCATGCCGATCGTCCGGAGGTCCGGGTGGGGCGGGATGCGGCCCCGCTCGCTTCGCCGTGTCGTCGCCATCGCTCACATGCCTCCCGTACGTCGTCCGAGGTCCGCGAAGTATGACACCGATCGAACTATGACACTGATCAAAGTATGAAGCCCATCGAAGTACGACGCTCATCAAAGTTTGACAGCCATCGTACTTTTCGCTTGAGTGAGGCCCGGCGGCGCGAACACCGCGCCGCGCTCGATCACTTGAAGGGGCGATGCGCGATGGCCAGAACGGTGCGGTTCCACGAACTCGGCGGGCCGGACGTGCTGCGGCTCGAGGACGTGCCGGTCGGTGAGCCCGGACCCGGCGAGCTCCTGATCCGCGTGGACGCGATCGGCCTCAACCGGGCCGAGGTACTGTTTCGCGCCGGTCATTACATCGTGCCCGTCAAGGAGTTCCCCGCCCGGCTCGGCGCCGAGGCCGCGGGCGTGGTGGAGGCCGTCGGCCCCGGGGTGAGCGGGTTCGAGACCGGCCAGCCGGTCAGCGTGGTGCCGTCGTTCTCGATGAACGACTACGCCGTGTACGCCGAGCGCGCGATCGTGCCCGCGTCGGCGGTGGTGCACCGCCCCGACGGGCTCGACGCGATCGGCGGCGCGGCCGTGTGGATGCCCTATCTGACGGCGTACGGAGCGCTGGTGGAGGTCGGCGGGATGCGGGCCGGGGACACCGTCGTCCTGACCGCCGCCTCAAGCAGCGTGGGCCTGGCCGCGCTCCAGATCGCCCGCCGCGTCGGCGCGGTCCCCGTCGCCACCACCCGCACCGCCGCCAAGAAGGACGCGCTGCTCGCGGCGGGGGCGGCCGAGGTGATCGTCACCGACGAGGAGGACGTCGTCGAGCGCGTGCTCGGCCTGACGCGGGGCCGGGGTGCCGAGTTCGTCTTCGACGCCGTCGCCGGTCCTGGTGTGAGGGACCTGGCCAAGGTGGTCGCCCCTGGCGGCACGCTCTTCCTGTACGGGGCGCTCAGCGGCGAGCCGACCCCCTATCCGGGCTTCGACCTCGGTATGCCCGCCCTGAACATGCGCACCTACACCCTGCACGAGACGACCACCGACCCCCAACGCCTGCGCCGCGCCGAGGCGTTCGTCACCTCCGGCCTCAGCACCGGGGCGTTCTCCCCCGTGGTCGACCGCACCTTCCGCCTGGACGAGATCGCCGACGCGCACCGCTACATGGAGGCGGGCACCCAGGTGGGGAAGATCGTCGTGACCGTGGACCACGACTAGGGCCCGTCCTGCGGGGCGACATGGAGGGCGGTGAGGTCCGGCTCGCCCAGGGACGCCTGCCGCAGATGCTCAGCGAGCGCCGCGACGGCGGGCGGGGCCGGGCGGTCCTTGAGGCCCCAGGCAAGCAGGTGGTGGCGGCGGGCCCAGGGGTCCCGCAGCGCGCAGACGTCGAGGGGGTGGCCGGGGTCGAGGGCGTGGCGCGGCACGACGGCGAGCCCGACGCCTGCCGCCGCGAGGGCGACGAGGACGTTGAGGTGGGCCACGGTGGTGCGGTAGCGGGCGACGGGCGCGTGCGGGTCGAGGTGCTTCTCGATCCAGCGCCGCAGCGCGGACCCTTCGTCGAGTCCGACGAGCGGATGTTCGGCAACCTCGTGGTAGGGCACGCTGGTTCGGCCGGTGAGGACCCCGCCCGCCTGGCCGATCACCACCAGGGAGTCGTCGCCGAGGGGTTCGGTGTCCAGGCTGCAGCCGCGGGCCTCGTCGTCGACGACGACCCCCAGGTCCGCCGCGCCGTCGGCGAGCATCCGCAGGGTCCGCGGGGTGCGGCTCTCGGAGACGGTGACGTCGACGTCCGGGTGCGCCCGCAGGAACGAGACCAGGGCCCGCGGCACGAGCCGGTGCATCGCGGAACTGCCGCCCAGCAGGACCAGCGGGGCCGCCGGGGACCGGGTGTAGCTGGCGACCGCGCTGTCGAGGCGTGCCGTCCGGTCGAGGACGTCGCGCGCGTGCCGGGCGAGCGTCGAGCCCGCCGGGGTGGGCCGCACGCCCCGGCGGCCGCGGATCAGGAGGTCGATGCCCGCGTGGTGTTCGAGCGCGCGCACCCGGGCGCTGGCCGACGGCAGGCTCAGATGCATCCGGCGGGCGCCCGCCGTGATGGACCCCTCCGCCACGATGTGCAGGAAGAGCCGCAGGTCGTCCAGGTCATAGCGCACACACCCGAGCCTAAGGCCCAGCCTTAGGCTGGGTACGTCGATCGCGCATTGTGGGCCCACCGGCCGGGGGGTGATGCTCGGCGGGTGCCCGATCTCCTGCTCGTCCTGCTGGCCGGTGTGGCCGCCGGAACGCTGAACGCCATCGGTGGCGGCGGCACGTTCGTGGCGCTGCCCGCGCTTGTCGCCGCCGGCCTGTCGCCCGTGACCGCGAACGCGTCGTCGACCATCGCCCTCGTCCCCGGAGCCGTGGCCAGCGCCTGGGTCTACCGGCGCGAACTCGCCCCGGTCGGCGCGGTGTCCACGCCCGTCCTGACGACGGTCAGCGTGGTCGGGGGCGGGCTCGGCGCGGGTCTGGTCCTGGCCCTGCCCGCCGCGTCGTTCGACGCCGCCGTGCCGTGGCTGCTCGCCTTCGCCACCGTGCTCCTCGCCTTCGGGCGCCGCCTCTCCGGCGCGTTGAGCGAGGCGACGGGCCGCTCCTTCGCCCTGAGCTCCCGGGCCGTGCTCGCCGGTCAGTTCCTGCTCGGTCTGTACGGCGGATACTTCGGCGGTGCCGTAGGCATCATGATGCTGGCCCTGTGGAGCGTCGGGCTCGGTCTCGACGCGGCGGTCAGCAATCCGATGCGGATCACCCAGCTCGCGGCCATCTATCTCAGCGCGACCGCGCTGTTCCTCGTGGCGTCGGACGCGCTGGCGGAGCCCCTGCTCCTCGCCGCCATGCTGACCGGCGCCGTCACCGGCGGCTTCACCGGCGCCCACGGGGCCCGCCGCCTTCCGGCCCGGCTGCTGCGGGGCATGATCCTGACGACCGCCGTGACCATGACCGTCCTCTATTTCCTGCGACGAAGCTGAGGCCGGCCCCATGCCCGAAGGCGACAGCGGCGCCACCACGCCCTACACGGACGCGGCGCGCGCCCGCGTGGTCCTCGCCCACGAGGCCTGCGCACTGGCCGAACTCGCGCGCGCCGCCGTCCCCATCGGCGCACACGAGCTCAACCCCGACGGCACCCTCCGCTCCCCCGGTGCCGCGCTGGCCGACGCCGCCGGGATCGTCGCGGCCGCCCATCACCTCCTGGAAGCCGCCGTCGTGGTGGAGCGCCTGGGCGGAGCGAGCTGGCAGCTCGTCGGCGACACCCTGGGCGTGGCGGAACGCACCGCGCGGGACCGCTACGCGCAGGCCGAGGCCCGCTTCCGCGAGAACCTGCTCGCCCCCGAGCCGCTCGTCCCGGAACCGCTCGTGCCTGAAGCGCTCGTGCCTGAAGCGCTCGTGCCTGATGTGCTCGCCCCCACCGCAGCCGACCGCGAGATGAGCTGGTGGCGGGCCCACACGGCCAGAGAGCCGCTGGAGGCGGCGCTCGACCTCGACGACTGGGTGCGGCGCCACACGGACGGCGACAGCCACCTCGGGGCGAAGCCGGTGTCGGGCGGCTTGGTACGGAAGGACTCCCGCCGCGCCACGGACTGACCCGCTGCTGTCCACCGTCGTGCACCTCGCCCTGTCACACCGACACCGGCTCACGCAGCCGCAGGTGGCTACCTCACGCCGCGGCCCCGCCCCGCACCGCGCCGGGTGCCGCGGCCGGGGCGGTCAGCTCCGGCGCGCCGGGCGGAACAGGGACGGCCGCGAAGATGGCGTCCTGCTGCCGCTGCAGCTCCTCGGCCCGCTCGGGGGTCGTGTCGGGCAGGCGCTGCTCCTCGTACAGCTTGTGCGTGTCCTCCTGGGCCTTCTTGCTGGCCGGGGTGTGGAACTGGATCTCGTACAGATGCCCCGAGTCAGCCGCGCGCCAGGCCGAGTTGATGGCCTTGTACCCCTTGGCGCGCGCCCAGGTGTTGGACCACTTGGTGGTGGTGTTGCCCCAGGCGGCCAGCAGGTGGGAGGCGACGGTCACGCCGGTGCTGTACTGCTCGTCGCGCCACTGGAAGGTGTAGCGCACCGAGTCGTTGATCCTGGCGATGGCGTCGTTCACGTTCTGGCGCGGGTCCTCCTTCAGGGACGTGGCGACCTTGCGCTTGAGCGAGTCCGGGGACTTCAGGCGGTGGTTCAGTCCGACCAGCTCGGCGTCGCTCGCCCGGGCCGCGGCCCGCACCTGGGGCGTGATGGTCCGCTCGGCCTGCCTGGCCCGCTCGATGAAGGCGTTGACCTGGGCGTTGTCCGAGGCGTTCAGGGACAGGCCGCCCTCGCCCTCCCAGCCGCCGTCATCGGGGTCGGCGGCCGGACGGGCGCCCTGACCGCCGACCTTGCCGACCTTGTCCGCCGTGTCGGCCAGGGGTGACGCGCCGGCGGCCGGTGCCGCCCCGAGGCCCAGGGCGAGCGTGAGGGCGGCCGCTGTCGTCAGGCGGGAGGCCCGGTGGGTGCTTCGCATCAGTGGGTGCTGTCCTCTCGTGAAAGGCGTGGCCCTCCGCCGTACGCCGCTGTGGCGCCGGGGAGGGCGGTGCTGATCGCCTGTCACAACCGAGCCGGACCCACACGGGTCACGCGCCTGCTGGAGGGGTGGGTCGACATCCCGCCACGCGCCGCGCGTCACCCGCACGGACGCCGGACGGTCGCCGATCGGCCCCGCGGCCGTCACTGTGCGTATCAGGGGCAGGCGGCAGGCCCGTTCCGGTGTGCGCGTACGGCCGTAGGGAGTGACCGATGTCGGCGTGGTTCACCGAGCACGTGGTGGACACCGGGCGGCTGCGCCTGTTCTGCTTCTTCGTCGCCTTCATCGGCGCGTTCTTGTTCATCCGGTTCAGCGTCCGCATGATCCGGGCGGGGGTGTCGTGGTGGCCGGGCAACGTCACGCCCGGCGGGCTGCACATCCATCACGTCGTCTTCGGGCTCGCGTTCATGACGGTCGGGGGTGTCGCCGGGCTCGCCGTGCAGGACGGCGGGTCGCTGTGGGCGGCTCTTGCGGCGCTGCTGTTCGGGATCGGCACGGCCCTGGTGCTCGACGAGTTCGCGCTCGTGCTTCACCTGGAGGACGTGTACTGGTCCGAGCGCGGCCGGTTGTCCGTCGACGCGGTCTTCCTCGCCGTCGCGCTCACCGGTCTCGCGCTCGTCGGCATCAAACCCCTGGGCATCGACGACGCGCTCGCCCCGGCGGGGACGGACGAGCGCACCGTCGCCTGGGTGGTGGCGGGCACCGTCCTGGTCAATCTCGCCCTCGCCGTGGTGACGCTCTCCAAGGGAAAGATCTGGACCGGGATGATCGGCCTCTTCGTGCCCGTCCTCACCCTCCTCGGCACGGTCCGTCTGGCCCGACCGCATTCGCCGTGGGCCCGGGCCCGGTACGCCGAGGGGTCCCGCAAGCTGCGGGTGGCGCGGGTGCGTGAGGAGCGGTACCGGGAGCCGTTGATGCGGGCGAAGGTCGCCGTCCAGGAGTTCCTCGCGGGGCGCTTCGGGTCCGGGCCCGACCAGGGGACGTGAGCGCGCGCGGCACCCCCGCCGCGAGACTTTGCCGTTTCTTGGGCACAGCGAGGGCACCGATGTCCTCGGCCGCCCCTCTTCCAGGGTGCGACGCCGTCCCTCCCCCCGGGTACGGCGTCGCATTATGTGCCCCCGCCCAGCGCAGCCCCTCAAAGACGCCCAGCGCAGTCCCACGCAGGCTCAGCCGCCGAACAGCGCGGGCAACTCGCCCGGTGGCCGCGGCGATCCCACGTGGTAGCGGCCGCACGACATCGACCAGTCGAGGTTGCCGCGTATCCAGGCGCCCATGCCGCGCACGTACCGGGCGAGGCGCGGGTCGCCGGACTCGGCGAGCGGCTCGGCAAGGCGGACGAACAGCGCCATCTGCTCCTCGCACAGTGTCACCGCCTCGGCGAGCGCCTCACCCAGGGAGCAGTGGTGGTGCCGGGCGAGCACGGTGATGAGGTTGGTGTGGCCCGGCCAGTACAGCTCGCGCAGTCCGGAGAGGATGTCGTGGGTGTACGCGATGGCGCGGGCCGCGGCCTGCTCGCACCGCCGTACGTCGCGCCGCGCCCAGAGCGGCCCCGGCAGATAGCAGTCGTCGGCGAGTTCGACGACCACGAAGCACATGCCGCGCATCAGGATCGTGGACTCCCTCAGGCGCAGGTACTGGCCGAGGTCCGGTTCGATGCCACGGGCCCGGTAGATCGCCTCCGCCGCCACCGCGCCCAGATAGCGGTTGAACCCGTCCGTGAACCGCTCCACCTGCTCGTGGTCGGCCGCCAGGCCCGCCAGGCGGACCCGCAGATCGGCGAGGGCGCCCAGGTAGGCGTGGGGGACGGGCGCCTCCGCCGCGGGGTCGTGCAGCACCCGCTGCGACCACAGGATGTGCTCGGCCAGGTCCTCGATCCTGCCCTGCGCCGGGGCCCGTTCGGAGAACCGGTCGTCCTGGAGGAACAGCCACACCATCAACTGGGCGGAGAACACGGCGCCTTCGAGGCTGCCGTGCGGATACGTCAGCGCGCCCAGTTCGCCGAACTGCGCCGCCCGCGCGGCGACCTCCTCCGCGGGCGTCCTGACGTATCCGAAGTCCCGCATCCAGCCGATGGTCCGCTCCGTCACCTCGTACGCGTCGGGGTGGCGAGCCGGGGCGATGGGGCACCACAGGTCGGGGGTGCCGAGCTCTTCCGCGGGATGGGCCACCTCAGTCGGCCGCCGCGGGATTCGCCGGCGCGGTGGTCCCCCACTGGCGCGGCTCGACGGTCAGGTTCAGCGGCACGGGCGACAGGGTCATGCGGAGCAGCGGCCTGGGGGCGGGGGTTCCGGGGATCGGGGCCAGGGCGACGCGGGACATGATCGAGGCGGCGGCGAGCGTGGCCTCGGTCATGCCGTAGGTGTCACCGATGCACTTGCGCGTCCCTGCGCCGAACGGGATGAACGCCTCGCGCTGCGCCTGGCCCGCCTTCCCCGGCAGCCAGCGCTCGGGGTCGAACCGCTCCGGGTCGGCGAAGACGTCCGGGTCCCGGTGCAGGCAGTACGGGCTGAACATCACCTCGTCGCCCGGGCGCAGCCGGACGCCGTCGAGGGTGACGGGCCGGGTGACCTTGCGGCTGAGGATCGACACGGACGGGTACAGGCGCAGGGTCTCGGTCAGGACGCGGGTGAGGCGCGGCAGGCGCGGGATGTCGTCGTACGCGGGCGCGCGCCCCGCAAGGACGGTGTCGACCTCGTGGTGCAGGTCCTTCTCCAGGCCGCCGTGCCGGGAGAGCACGCAGAAGGCCCAGGCCAGCAGGTCGGCGGTGGCGGGGATGCCGCCGATCATCAGGGTGGCGATCTGGTCGCAGACCTCGTCGTCGGTGAAGGCCCGCCCGTCCCCGTCCGTGGCGGACATGATGACCGAGAGCCCGTCGTCCAGGTCGGCCCCGCGCAGCCGGTAGGCGGCGACCATCCGCCCGATGAGGGACCTCGCCCTGCGCCGGGCCTGCTCGAAACGGCGGTTGGCCGGCAGCGGCATCCGGTGCACCAGGCCGATGGGGATGACCATCTGCCACCACATGCCGGGCATGAGGACGGTGTACGCCTTCTCGATGCGGGACGTGAGCCGCGCCTGGGCCGGGTCGGAGAACAGCGTGCGGGTCAGGGCGCGGCACGCGAGGCGGCGCATCTCCCGGCACACGTCCACGATCTGGCCGGGCTGCCAGGAGGCGGCGACGTCCTGGGCGCAGTCGATCATCGCGGTGGTGTACGAGACGATGCAGCGCTGCCGGAAGGCCTGGTTCATCAGCGGCCGCTGGAAGCGGTGGTCCTGCGCCGAGCAGGTGCCGAGGCCGTCGCCGATCAGGGTGCGGGCGGTGTCCACGAAGGGGCCGCCCTTGTCGAACTCGTGCTGTCCGGTGACGAGGGCCGTGCGTACGAGGTCGGGGCGCGTGAGGAGGTAGGCGGACTTCGGGCCGAGGCGCAGCCGCACGACGGACGCGCGCCGGTGCTGCGCGAGCAGGAAGGGCATCGGATCGCGCCACATGGGAAGGGCGTGGCCGAGCAGCGGGAGGGCCTGGGCGGCGAGGGGCGGCGGGCCGGTGGGGGCGGATGCGGACATGGGCCCTCCTCTTCGGGGTCCGGGCGGGCGCGGTGCTTCGGGCCGTGGCAGGCACCGGGGTTGGGGGTGCGTGCCGGGGCTCCGGCGGGTTGTGGGAGCCCATGGTCGCGGCGCCCGGCGCGGTCAGTAAGGGCGTACTGAGCGATGGGCTGGGCGCAGCGGGAGAGGGCCGGGCGCAGCCGGGGCGGGCTGGGCGCGCGGCTGAAAATCTGCGCCCTGCCGCGGCGGCGGCCACAGGAGCACAGTGGTGCGGGCGACAGACGCACGACCGTCCCGGACCCGCGGCGGCGGCCGGATCGCCCTGCCCCGGGGCGGCGCGAAGGGAAGCGATGTGAAGACCATCCGCGATGTGCCGACGGCGCCGGGCGGCCTGCCGGGCGTCGGCCATCTGCACCATCTGGCCCGGCACCGGCTGCGCTTCCTCGCCTCTTTGCGCCAGCAGGGTCCGCTCGTACGGATCCTGCTCGGCACCTCGCCGGTGTACGTGGTGAACGACCCCGCCCTGGTGCACCAGGTGCAGTCGTCCAAGGGCCGCAGCTTCGGCCGGGGCAAGCAGTTCCAGCGGATGGAGCCGCTGCTCGGCCACGGTGTGATCACGTCGGACGGAGAGCTGTACCACCGTCAGCGGCGCACGATCCAGAAGGCGTTCACGCCCGCCCACCTGGACCGTCATCTGGTCGCGATCCACCAGCAGGCGGACCTGCTCTGTGCCGCGTGGCGGCCGGGCAGGCCCGTCGACGTCCTGGACGCCATGAAGCGCCTCGCCACGACGGTGACCGCCCGCACGCTGTTCTCGGGCCGCATGACCGACGCGGTCCTCGCCCAGGTCGCCGAGGTCCTGCCGGTCGTCGAGAAGGCGGCGGTGGAACGCCCGATGACGCCCCAGGTGACGGACCGGCTTCCGCTCCCCTTCATCCGCCGGGGCGACGAGGCGATGGCCCGCATGCGCGTGGTCGTGCGCGAGGCGGTGGCCGCGCTGCGGGACACGGACCGTGCCGCCGGGGACGACGACGTGGTGTCCTGCCTGCTTGCGGCCCGCGATCCGGACACCGGTGCGCCGCTCGACGACGACCTGGTGTGCGACGAGGTCATCGCCATGCTGATCGGCGGTGTGGCGAACGTGCCGACCACGCTGGCCTGGGCGTGGTTCCATCTCGCGCTGCGGCCCGTGGCGCAGGAGCGGATGCTCGCCGAGATCGCCGCGTCGGGCGCACCGGACGACGTGCCGAGCCGGTCGGACCTGGAGGAGCGGCTGCCCTACACGCGTGCGGTGATGTACGAGGCGATGCGGCTGCACTCGGTGCAGTTGGTCACGCAGCGGACCACCGCCGCGGTGGAACTGGGCGGGGTGCTCCTTCCCTGCGGCACCGACACCGCGTACAGCCTCCACGTCCTGCACACCGACCCGCTCCTGTTCCCGCATCCGCGGACGTTCTCCCCCGAACGCTGGCTCCCCGGCCGCGGCCCCGAACCGCCCCGGCACGCCTTCGTCCCCTTCGGCGGCGGCCGTTTCAAGTGCATCGGCGACAACTTCGCCTGCGCGCAGATGCTGGCCACGCTGGCGGCGGTGGGCCACCGGTGGCGCCTGCGCAGGCCGCCCGGCCTGCGGATCGGCGTGTCGGTGCGCGAACCGATCCCCAGCCCGAGGGGCCTGTCCCTGATTCCTCAGGCGATCACGTGACGCGGGCACGGGCGGCAGGTGCGGGGGGCAGTGGGCTCTACTTCCAGCCGTACGCGTACGCCGCCACCCACGTGACCTCGATCTGGGCGCTGCTTCCTGGGGCCGCGTCCGCGCCCTGAAGGGCGCTCTCGTTCTGCATCACCCACGACAGCGGCCGGTTCGGCACGTTCCGTGTGTCGTGTCCGATCTCGCGGCCGTCGACGAAGAAGCGCACATGGCCGGGGGTCCACTCCGTCGACACCGTGTGCCATGTCGTCCAGTCGTCGTCACCGGGGAAGTAGCCCTGCTCGCCGCCTCCGCACGGGTGGTGGAAGGCCGTGAGCTGGCCCGTCCACTCCCCTTCGGGGTGGTCCATCTCGCAGCCGCCCCCGTAGTGCAGCCAGGCCGACTTGTAGCCGGGGGCCAGCTTGGTCACCTTGATACGGGCGCTGTACTTGCCGTACTTCATCTGCATCACGGCACGCGGTACGACCGCCGCGGCGTGCACGGGCCCGCCGTCGGCGGGCCGCCACATGCGGATGCGCATCCGGCCGTCGCCGTTCGCCGCAGGCCCGACGCTCACGGTGTCCTCGGGGTGGTAGACACCGGTCACGGCACGGCGGCGGTCGTTGGCGGTGTCGCGCCAACCCGTCGGATACGCCCACCAGTTGTCGCGGTACGCGCCGCGCAGGCCGCCGCAGTACGCGGCGGACGTGTCGGCGTGGTGGTCGCAGTCGCTGAACGAGCCGAGCGGCACCCGGTCCCCGTTGAAGTCCTCGGCCAGGACCTGCCAGAACGGTCCGCAGTCGCCGCGCGGCAGCGTGGCGCCCGCGGTGCGGCACGCGTCGGCCGACCGTGGCGCCCCGTCGGCGCCGGGGATGAAGAGCAGGGCGGCGAGCAGGGCCCCGCTCAGGGCGACGTACGCCGCTGGTCCGCGCTGCTTCCGTGCCGCGTGTGTACCCATCGGGCTGCCCTTCCGGTGCGGGCGGGGCGGTCAGGTGGTGTGCCGTGGACGGGAGCATCCTCGTGGTGCGGCGCGCCGCGCGCCAGCCTTTCGGCACATCTCGGCACGGCAGGACAGGCGCTCGAACTGCTTCCTGAATCATGGTGCGGCGTCATTCCCTGACGGGCTAGTTCGCCTTTCAATGGAATGAGCGGGTATGCCTGAGCCGGCAAGGGCATGGGCGGGCTCACGCGTGCCGGCTGCCGCCGGGGCGCGGGGCGTCGGCACCGGCGGCAGCCATGGGATGCGACGGCGCCGTGGCTCCCCTCCACGACACGGTCGCGCACCGGACCCCCGGCACCAAGGGCGTCGCGGGAGAGCGCCCCTGGCAGTGACCGGCCGGAGGGATGCGGGCCGGAGCCGTGCGTCGGCGGCACGGCTCCGGCCGTCAGCAGCCGGGGGTGCACGCCGCATCGAGGCCATCGAGGCTGGGCGAGGTCGTGACGACGTGAAGTCCCGTCGAGCGGACGCCTCTTGGCGGCGGTACCCCTTGCTGTGGGCGGGCGGCGGACGCGTCCGGGGGCCGGGGACAGGGGGCGGGCGGTCGTTGCGGTGGCCACCGGCCCTCTTCGAGGTTAGGCCCGCCCATGGCGTCGCGGAAGACGAGACGCGGTACCAGCCTTGCTGCGCCAATTCCCTTAGGTCCGTGCGCGGGTCGGGTTCCGGGGGGGGCGAGTTCCTGCGGGTCGGGTTCCGGCAGTGCGAGGCATTGGGGCGGCGGCGGTCAGTTGCTCACGTACACGTCCTCCACGTAGCGCCCCCGCGCGGTCAGGTCCTCCCACCACCGCTGGGCCGCCGCGGCGTCGCCACCCGCGTACCGCACGTGCAGGTCCTGGAAGGCGGCCCGTACGCCCGGCGCCAGGCGTCGTCCGTCGCCGCACACATAGACCCGCGCGCCGTCTCGCAGCAGCCGCCACACCTCGGCGCCCTCGGCGGCGATGCGGTCCTGGACGAACAGGTGGCCCTGTTCCGGGGCCTTGTGGAAGGTGGGCCGCAGTGAGACCGCCCCGGCCCGCTCGGCGGCCTCCAGGTCGGCGCGGTGGAGGTAGTCGACGTCGGGGTGGTCGCAGCCGAAGTAGCACAGGGCCGGGGCGAGCCGGGCGCCACGGCCGAGGAGTGCCGCGCGGTCGGCGATGGCGCCGCGGAAGGGGGCGAGGCCGGTCCCGGCGCTGATCATGACGACCGGAACGCGCGCGTCGTGGCGGATGCGGAAGACATCCCGGCACGGCTGCACGCGCGCGTACACGGTGTCGCCGCGGCGCACGCGGTGCAGGTACGAGGATCCGACGCCATCGAACGTGCCGCGGCCGCCGCGTGCGGGGGCGCTGAGCAGCGAGACCATCAGGTCGGCGTGGTGCGGGTCGGTGCTCGGTGACGAGGAGACGGAGTAGTGGCGGGGGCGGATCGGCGGCAGCAGGTCCAGGAGCAGCGGCCAGCCGAGGCTGCCGCGCAGCGCCGGATGGTCCTCGACGAGGTCGAGGAGGCGGCACCGGGCGGTGGTGTGGCGGTCGGTGTCGGCGGCCAGGGCGCGCAGGGCCGTGGCCTCGGGCGGGCACGGGTTGTGCTCGGCGAGGCGGACGACGTCGGCGGCGGTGAGCGGGTCCTGCAACTCCACGTGGTGGGTGAGCAGTTCGCGGGCGGTGAGGGGGCGGTCCAGGGGCAGGGTGGTGCGGCCGGGGCGGTGGGCGCGGACGCTGAGGACGGTGTCCGGGTCGACGCCGAGGACGCGGGCCGCGCGCTCGACGAGGGCGGGGGCGTTGGCGGGCAGGACTGCGAGGTGGTCGGCGGTGCGGTAGCTGACGCCGGCGGGCAGGGCCAGGCGCACGAACCGCTTGGGCCGGCCGAGCGGGTGGTCGAGGTCGGCGAGGTCACCGGTGTCGGTGACCGTCATCGGCAGGACGCCGTGGCGGGCGGCCAGCGCGTCCAGCGGGGCGCCGGTGACCTCGGTGACGTCGTGGGCGTACGCGGTGGGGGCCTCCGGGGACGCGGTGGTGTCCGGGTCGCCGTACTCCGTCAGGAGGGCGGTGCGCAGCGCGGCGGTGAAGCGGGTCACCGCGCCCATGAGGTCGCCGGACGCGTCCGCCTCGTGCCGGTCGATCAGTCGCCGCGCCCCGAGTGCGGTGAGGCGGTCGTCGATGAGGGTGGGGACGCGCTGGTAGGTGGCGGCCCAGTTGCGGTCCCCCACGCCCAGGACGGCGTGGCGCAGCCCGTCGGCGGTTCCCGGTGCGGCGTCCGCGAGCCAGGAGACGAAGGCGCCCGCGTCGTCGGTGGGCTGCCCGTTGTAGGAGGCGGCGACGATGACGACGGGGCTCTCGGCGGGCAGCTTCGCGGCGTGGTCGTCGAGCGGCGCGAGCGTGACGGCGAATCCGAGGCGGCCGAAGTCCTCGGCGAGTTCCTCGGCGAAGCCGCGGCAGGTACCGAAGTTGGAGCCGTGGAGGACGGTCAGCGTGGCGCCCGCCGCGGCCCGGGCGGGCAGGGCCTGCCGCGGCGCCCGCTCCGCCGCGGGCGGCGTTGCGAGGGGCGGCCGGTCCTCGGCGGTGCGCCGGGCCAGGGTCAGGGTGAAGCCCTCCGGCTTGAGGGTGAGGGTCTCCTTGATGTCGAGGCGGTAGCCCGCGTGGTCGAGGAAGCGGTAGCGGTGGATCAGCATGCCGAGGAGCATCGTGGCTTCGTGCAGCGCGAACTGCCGCCCGATGCAGGCGCGTTCGCCGGTCCCGAAGGGCTTGTACGCGTTCGCGGGGCGGGCGGCCGCCGCCGCGAGGGCGAAGCGCTCCGGGTCGAAGTCCTCGACGTTGTCGCCCCACACCGGGTCGCGGTGCAGCATCGGCGTGAGCACGCTGACCCGCTCCCCCGCGCGCAGCGGGTACCGGCCGCCGATGACGGTGTCGGCGCGCGCCGCGCGCGTGAACGCGGCCGCGGTGGGCCACAGCCGCAGGGTCTCGTCGAGGACCTGCCGCACATAGCGCAGCTTGCCGATGTCCTCGAAGGACGGCTCGGGGTCCGTGACGTCGCCCCACAGGGCGTCCGCCTCGGCCTGCGCGAGGTGCAGGGCCGCCGGGTTGCGCAGCAGGTGGTGCAGGGCGAAGGAGAGGGTGCCGGAGGTCGTCTCGTGGCCCGCGATCAGGAAGGTGATGACCTGGTTGCGGATGTTGGCCTCGTCCAGGAGTGCGCCGGTGCCGGGGTGCGGCGAGTTCAGCATCAGGCCGAGCAGATCCTCCGTGGAGGTGTCGCCGCGGCGCTGGTCGATGACGTCGTCGACGACGGAGGCGAGGAAGTCGGCGTCCGCCTTGAAGGCCCGGTCCTCGGCCGCGTAGTCGCCTTCGGGGGCGCGGCTCAGGGCGGCCTGGCTGTGGCTCAGCGCCCGGACGAGGGCCTGCACGAACGGGTGCGGGTCGGTGCGGTCGAAGGAGGCGAAGTCGTAGCCGAACCCGGCGAGGCCGATGGTGTCCAGGGTCATCCGGGTCATGTCGGCGGAGACGTCCACGGGGGTGCCGTCGGCGGCGTGCGCGTCCCAGGCGGCGACGAGGCGGCGGGCCGCCGTCAGCATCGTGGGGTGGTAGGCGCGCATCGAGCGCAGGGCGAAGGCGGGCAGCAGGATGTCGTGGGCCTTGGCCCAGTTGGGCTCGTCGTTGTAGGCGGTGAACAGGCCGTCGGCGGTGACCTCGCGGATGTTCTCCAGGGCGGGGCCGATGCCCTTGGCGAAGCGGTTCTCGTCGGACAGCTCGTCGACCAGGGCGTACGAGGAGACGAAGATCGTGTCACGGCCGTGGAGGCGCCGCCTGAAGACGGGGCCGTGCTCCCGGGCCAGGGCCATGGACCGCTGGACGGGCTTGTCCGTCAGGCCGTGGGCGGAGAGGTCGACGACGGGCAGGTCACGCATGGGCACGCTCCTCCGGGGGGTGCGGGGGTGGGGGCTGCGGTACGGGGTGGGGCCGGCGCCTCCACGATGTCGCCGCGGGGGTGCGGACGGGCCGGCAGGACTACAAGATCTTGTAGTGACTTCACCCGGTCATGACGTGTGGACGGCGACCCTGTTCGCTAGGCGGCGCCGATCGCGGCGGCCGGAGAGGAGTAAGAAGACGTGTACGACCCCGAGTCGGACCCCTCGGTCTGGCGCTCGCGCTTCCTCACGCTGCTCGACCGCACCCCGGTCCCGACCGCGATCAGCACCAACGACGGTGAGATCACCGGCGCCAACCCGGCCCTGGCCCGGCTGTGGGACCTGACCCCGAGCAGACTGACGGGCCGCCACCTCCTCGATCTGTTCACGCCCACCGAGTCGGGCCAGCTGAACAGACTGGGCACGGCGTTGCGCAAGAGACGGCGGTCCCGCTATCCGGTGCGGGTGCGCTGGACGGCACGCGGCACGGCGTACGAGGGCGAGCTGACCGTCGAGCCCGTCAGCGACCCCGCGGGCGATCACCCGCCCCTCCTGGCGACCCTGCGCGTCGACGAGCGCCGCACCACTGAGGCATCGCCCGGACCAGGGGGACCGGCGGCACCTGTGGCACCTATGGCGCCGATGGAGCTCACTCCGCAGGAGACCCACATCCTCGCCCTGGTCGCCGCGGGCCGCACCACCGCGGTGGTCGCCCGCGCCGTCGGCCTCAGCGGAGACGGCGTCAACTACCACCTGGTGCGCCTGTGCCGCCGCCTCGGCGTGCCCAACCGCACGGCCCTGGTGGCCAAGGCCTACGTCCTCGGCCTGCTGTCGCCGACGGCCTGGCCACCCGCGCCCTGAGCCTCCTGAACCCGCCCCCTCTCCCGGTGCGCCCGCACGCCTGGCCTCCGGCACCTTCCGGTTTCCCCCACCCCGCAACCGGGGGCCTGACCCATGGCTCCTCCACGGGCCGGCACACCAGGCTGGCCACCATGACCACACCCAAGCCCGCACGGCTGCGCCTCGCCGCCGCCACCGCCCTGGCCGCGACCGCAGCCGCCGTCCTGCCCGCCGCTTCGGCCACCGCCGCGCCCACCCCCGTACCGAAGCCGGCTCCCCTCACCCAGAAGCAGCTGCAGCACGAGGCCGAGCGGATCCTCAAGAAGGCCGGGTACGTGGGCGTCTCCGTGCAGGTACGCGACGGACGGCGGCGCCTGCACGCGGCGGCGGGGGAGGCGGAGCTCGGCACCGGGCGCCCGGTGCGGCACGCCGCGCCCTTCCGTGCCGCGAGCCTCACCAAGTCGTTCGTGGCCACCGTCGTGCTCCAACTGGTCGCCGAGAAGCAGCTGTCCCTGGACGACACCGTGGACCGGTGGCTGCCGGGCGTCGTCGACGGCAACGGCAACGACGGGTCCCGCATCACCGTGCGCCATCTGCTCCAGCACACCAGCGGCATCTACAACTACGACCTCACCGAGGACACCGGGGCCGGCGCCGACGACTTCGAGCGCACCCGCTTCGACCACCACGACCCGAGCGAGCTCGTGACCGGCGCGATGCGGCACAAGCCCGACTTCCCGCCCGCCGACCCGGGCGACCCGGCGCCCCGGTGGAACTACTCCAACCCCGGCTACGTCGTCGCCGGAATGATCGTCGAGAAGGTCACGGGGAAGACCTGGGACGAGCAGGTCCGCGACCGCATCGCCCGCCCGCTGGGCCTGAAGCACACCTACGCGCCCGGCGACGACCCGCGCGTCCCCGGTGCGTACGCGCACGCGTACCACCAGTTCCCGGGCTCGCGGCGGTGGGTCGACACCAGCGTCCGCAACATGTCCTGGGCCGGGCCCGCCGGTGCGCTCATCACCGACGAGAACGACGCCGACCGGTTCCTGACGGCGCTGTACACCGGACGGCTGCTGCCCGCCGCCCAGTTGAAGGAGATGCGCCGCACCGTGCCCGCCAAGGACTTCCAGGACATCTTCCCCGGCCTGCACTACGGCCTGGGCGCCATGCGGCAGCCGCTCAGCTGCGGCGGATACCGCTGGGGGCACGGCGGCGACCTGGAGGGACAGACCGTCAGGACGGCCGTCAGCGCGGACGGACGGCGCTCCGTCGTCCTCAACGCGACCGGCAAGAAGGCCGACGAGGCCTGGCTGACCAACGCCGAGAAGGCGCTGCAGGGCCTGGTGGACCGCGCCATGTGCGCCCCGTCCCGGTAGCCGGTCCGAGCGCGGGGCCTGATGGCGTGGACCCCCACGCCATCAGGCACGGCACCCCGCGCCGTCGGCCCCCGCGCCCCGCGCCTATGCTGAACAAATGATCGACCTGCCGCTTTCCGCCCTCGAAGTCTCCATCGTCCAGGACGGCACCACGCCCGCCGACGCGCTCCGCAACTGCGGTCTGGTCGCAGGTGAGTTGGACCGCCTCGGCTACGACCGGCTGTGGTTCGCCGAGCACCACCACTCCCCCGCCATCGGCGCCTTCCCTCCGGCCCTGATGGCCGCGCACACCGCCGCGACCACGTCCGGCATCCGGGTCGGCTCGGGCGGCGTCCTCGCCCCCAACCACGCCCCGTACACGATCGCCGAGCAGTTCGCCACGCTCGCCGCCCTGCACCCCGGCCGGATCGACCTCGGCATCGGACGCGGCCCCGGCACGTTCCACGAGCCCACCGCCCGCGCCCTGCGCCGCGGCGCCGACCCCACCACGGACGAGGAGTACCGGCGCGACGTCGTGGCCACCCTCGACTTCCTGCGCGAGGTCGGTCTGGGCGAGCTCCCGGAGCCCTGGCTGCTCGCCTCCAGCAACGCGGGCGCCGAACTCGCCGCGGAGCTCGGCCTGCCGATCGCCTTCGCGCACCACATCCGGCCCGACAACACCCTTGAAGGGCTCGGCCGTTACCGCGACGCCTTCCGCCCTTCGCGCTGGAGCGACCGGCCGCGCGTCCTCGTGTGCGTCGAGACGGTGTGCGCGGACACGGACGAGAAGGTGGCGGAGCTCGCCCGTCCCATGGACGTCATCAAGGCGGGCCTGCTCAACGGCCGCAGCGAGACGCCGTTCCCCACCCCGGCCGCCGCGGCCGCCTACGAGTTCAGTGCGCGGGACCAGGAGGCCGTGGCCGCGTTCGTGGCCCAGCAGGCCCGCGGCACGGCCGAGTCGATCGGCAAGGAGCTGACGCGGATCGCCGAGGCCACGGGCGCCGACGAACTGATGCTGGTCACGCCCGTCTTCGACCCGGCGGCGCGGGTGCGGTCCTTTGAACTCGTACGCAGCGTTTGCCCCGTATCGGGGTAAGTCTGTCGCCATGGAAACCATGGTGAAGGTCGACGGCGGCGAGGTCTGGGCACAGGACACGGGCGGGGCGGGCTCCCCGCTCGTGCTGCTGCATCCGGGCGTCGGCGACTCCAGCATCTGGGACCCGGTGGTGCCCGCGCTCACGGAGCGGCACCGGGTGCTGCGGTACGACGCCCGCGGCTTCGGCCGCTCACCCCGGCCCGACACGCGCTACTCGCAGCTGCGGGACCTCCAGGCGGTGCTCGCTCACTTCGGCGTCGAGCGGGCCCTGTTCGCCGCCTCCAGCATGGGCGGGTCGACCTCCCTGTCCCTCGCGTTCGCCGAGCCGGAGCGGGTCGCGGGGCTCGCCCTGTTCGTGCCCGGCGCCACCGGCGCGGTCGGACTCGCGTCGCCCGAGGTCAACGCGGAGATCGAACGCCTCGCCAAGGCGGGCGACATCGAGGGCGTGGTCCGGCTGAGCCTGCGCGTCTGGGGCGCGTGCGACGAGGCCCCGGACGGCCCGGCCGCCGCCCAGCTGCGCTCGGCGATCCCGGCGTGGTTCACCACGTACGCGTACGACGTCGCCGACGCGCCCACGTACGACCGCCTCCACGAACTCACCGTGCCCTGTGTCCTCGCCCTCGGCGAGCGCGACCAGCCCGAAGTCATCGCCTTCAACGAGGAGATGGCCGCCCGCATCCCCGGCTGCCGCCTGGTCCGCCTCGCCGACAGCGACCACTTCCCGATCCTGCGGGAGCCGGAGCGGGTGGCACGGCTGATCCTCGAACTGAGCGAGCAGGTGGCGTGAGGCGCCCTGGGGGGTATCCGCCCCTCCCCCGCGCGGCGGAGACGGTACCGCCTGCCGCATGATCATCGACGGCTGCCGCGGCGGCAGGCTGTGGGCATGGCAACGAACCTTCCGACCACGGCCACGGATCACCCTGTTCCGCCCGCCTCAGCGGCGACCGAACGGCCCGTCCCCCGCTGGGCGCTGCGCCTGGCCCGCGCCCTGCCGCTCCTTGCCCTGCCGGTCTGCCTGTGGCGGCTGCCGTACGCCTTCAACTACACGATGGGCTGGCGGGAACACCACGACACCAGCCTCTGGCTGAGCGTTCCGTACGTCTTCGGCCTCAGCGTGCTGACCGAGCTGGTGGCCCTCGCCGCCCTGGTCCTGGTCCGGCCCTGGGGCGAGGTGTTCCCGCCGCGCGTCCCGTTCGTCGGCGGGCGGCGCGTCCCGCCGGCCCTGGTCCTCGCGCCTGCCGCGCTGGCCTGCGCGGTCTTCCTGGGGCTCGGGGTCGACTGGGTGCTCACCGCCTTCGAGCTGATCGATCCGGGTGCCGGATACACCAACGTCTGGTGGAAGATCCTGGCGGCCGTGGTCAGCGGACTCTTCCTGCTGTGGGGACCGATCATCACGGCGCTGACGCTGGCCTACTACCTACGTCGCCGACCGGCCCGGCGCTAGCCCCCTCCCTCACTCCTCGGGCTCGGCCGCCACCAGGGCGAGCAGGCCGGGGAACCGTCGCTCGATGTCGGACCGGCGCAGGGTCGCCATGCGGCTGTTGCCGCGGGAGACCTGGCGGACCAGTCCGGCCTCGCGCAGGGCGCGGAAGTGGTGGGTGAGGGTCGCCTTGGAGACCGGAAGCTCGAAGGAGGCGCACGTCCGCGCCGCGCCCTCGGGCCCGGCGGCCAGCTCGCGGACCACCCGGCGCCGCAGCGGATCGGCGAGGGCGGCGAGCACCGGCCCGAGCGCCATCTCCTCGACGGCCGGGTGGCCTTCCTCGTCGGGCATCTCGGCACCTCCCACCAGAGTCTTAGGTACGACTTGCATCGTACCTGTCGAGATCGCTACCGTGCGATAGGTACGAGATCAATCGTACCTACCGGAAAGGCGATACCCCCATGTCCCAACCGTTCACCCTCGTCGGCACCGCACACCCCAAGCCCGAGCGCGCCGCGGAGCTGAAGGAACTGCTCCTGTCGTTCGTGGAGCCGACCCGCAAGGAGCCGGGCTGCCTGGAGTACCACTTCCACGAGGCCCGGGACGAGCCCGGCGTCTTCGTCTTCTACGAGGCGTGGCGCTCCGAGGCCGACCTCGACGCCCACCTCGCCCTGCCCCACATGCGGGACTTCTGGGAGCGGCGCATGGACTACCTGGAGCGGGACCTCGACATCCGGTTCCTCACGATGCACAGCCCCTACGAGGCCGACGACAGGGCCTGAGCGCGCCCGCTCACTCCGGCCGCTCGTACGGGCTCGCCACCGGGAAGTAGTTCTCCAGGAAGGCCGTGCGGACCGCCTCCTGCTCCGGGACGGGCAGGTCACCGTCGTGCGTGCCGTCGAGGCGGAACACGTCGCGGTTGCGCCAGGTGAGCAGGCGCGTCAGGCGGTAGTGCGCCTCGGCGCGGCCGAGGTCGACGCGGTCGCTGCTGAGGTCCGCCGGGACGGACCGCCCGGTGAGGTGGGCGTAGCAGTGGTGCAGCGCCGACGTCGCGGAGACGTCCGGCCAACGCTCTTCCATCTCGGCGAGGACGCTGCGGCGCAGCGCGTGCGGGCCGGGAAGGAAGGCGTTGACCGGGTGCTTTCCGAAGGTGCCCGTGATCAGGTCGCGGAGGTGCTGTTCCGCGGCGCTGCGGGGCGCGGTGAGGGGGACGGCTGCGGGGGCCGTGAAGTGCTTGGCGGTGCCGTTCGCGTGGAAGAAGGCGGCGGCACTCGACGGGCGGCCCAGGAACGTGTGCGCGTCGAGGTGGAGGAAGTGTTCGGCGAGGCCCTCGATGCGGTGGACGGGGGTGCTCTCCTGGTGAGCGACGACGGCGATCCGTGGGTGGTCGGCGTTCAGCCATGCGGGGCATCGGCCGTCGGTGACGAGGTGGATGGTGCGGATCCAGGGGGCGTGCATCGCCAACGACCGGAGGGAGTAGCGGAGTTCGTCGCCCGGGTCGCAGGGCCCGGTAGCGCCCCGGGAGTAGACGGCGTCGATCGGAAAGGTGATGTCGTCGACGAGTGTCCATGTGAAGGGTTCGAAGGTCGGGTACGCGCGGTCGCCGACGCGCAGGGTTGCGGGGCGCTGGGCATCGGCGGGCAGTTCGGCGCCGACCACGGTGGCGCGGCTCGGCACCAGCGCCCCCGTACGCGGATCGGTGTCCCAGAACTCCAGGTCGCAGCCGTAGCCGGACCCCAGGTGCAGCGACCTCCCGGAGGTGACGACCGGCCGGAACACCCGCGCCACCGCACAGCTCCCCTGGTCGAGGTCCGCGAGCGCGCTCACGTGCACCGAGCGGGCGACGCCGCCGCGCCGGTCGAGCAGGTCGGCGTAGACCGGCTGCTCGCCCCGGCGCGCGGCCAGGGCCGCCAGGACGGGCGCCATCCGGTCGCGCGTGACGGCGACGCGGTGCCGCAGGCCCGGATCGCGGATCACCCTGAACGGCTCACCGGCGGCTGACAGGGCGTCAGCGACCAGTTCCAGGTTGGCGGTCGCGGCGTCGTGCGGGCCCAGGTCGTCCCTGATGAGGGCGATCCTTCCGGCGGAGCGGATCACTCCGGGCAGGTCGCGAAGCAGCCGCTCCTCGACGCGGGTCGTGTCGGGGCCGGTGAGGGGGCGCGGGCCGGGGGCGGCGGCGGGGGCGAAGCCGTGGCCGCCGGTCGCCGCGCGATGGGCGGCGACCCGGTCGGTCCTCCTCGCCGCGAAGGCGGGGTCCCGGCGGGCGCTCAGGACCTCGTGGTAGATCGCCTCCAGGGCGGGCAGGACGGCGTCGGGTGCGAAGCGGCGTACGGATTCCAGTGCGGCGCGGCCCATGCGGTGCCGCTTGGTGCGGTCCTCGATGAGCGCGCGCAGCCCGTCGGCGAGCGCGTCCACGTCGTCCGGCGCGGCCAGGAGTCCGTCCACGCCGTCGGTGATGATCTCGCCGGGCCCGGTCGGGCAGTCGTAGGCGACGACAGGGACACCGGCGGCCCACGACTCGATGATGACGAGCCCCCACGCCTCGGTCCGGGACGGCAGCACGGAGACCGAAGCCTTGGCGAACTCCTCGGCGATGTGCCGGGTGGGCCCGTAGAAGCGCACCTGGTCCTGGACGTCGAGCGCCTTGGCCAGGCGGCGCAGGCTCGGCAGCTGCGGCCCCTCCCCGAAGATCCGCAGCTCCCAGTCGGGGTGGTCGGCGACGACGCGGGCGAAGGCCCGTACCGCGTGGTCGACCTGCTTGTCGGGGACCAGGCGCCGGGCGCACACGATCACCTTCTCGTCCAGGGACGCGCGCGGGCGGAAGCCGTCGGGCAGGGAGTTGGGCATCGGCCGGATCAGCGGGGCGTGCGCGCCGAGCCCCGAGGCGAACCAGTCGGCCGTGCGCCGGGTGAGCGGCACGAGGGCGTCAAGTCGTGGGGCGAAGCGGAACAGGGGCTCGCCGGTCGGCCCGCGCAGCTCGGAGATCCGGTGCTCCTGGTGGACGAGGGCCACCTGCGACGGGGCGAGCTGTACGGCGTGGGCAAGCAGCGCCGGGGAGGTCGTCACGAGGACGTCGGCGTCCAGGCGGCGCAGCGCGTGCTCGATCTCGGTGTCGGTGAGCGCGTTGAAGGCCGGTTCCCAGGACCGCTCCCCGTGGCGGCTCGGCGCGGCCTGGAGCGCCCGGCACGCCGTGTCATCGAGGCACGAGGCACGGACCGGCCGCTGCACCGGCCCGCGGCGGTCCACGAGAGGGCGCACGGTCACGTGCGCGTCGTGACCGAAGTGGGGGGTGTCGTGGGTGCGGAACACGCTGAGCACCTCGACGTCATGGCGCCGGGCCAGGTACTCGGCCTGCGTCAGGACGGCGCGTTCGGTGCCGCCCATCATGTCGGCCCACGTCAGCAGGTACACGATCTTCACGCTGGGGCTCCCGATGGGGTGGACGCCGTGCCCCGGCCGCCACGCAGGACGGCACACGCCACGGCGAGGCTGCCGGCCGGGGTGGTGTAGTGGCGCACGCGCAGCAACGCTCCGGCGGGCGTCCGCACGAGCTGTTCCCTGCCCTCGTAGACCGCGCGGGGGCTTGTCGCGTCGGTCAGCATGCGCCCGATCCGCAGCGGCCGGTCCGCACCGGGCAGCAGCAGATGGCTGTCCCAGATCCACTCCCCGCACCCTTCTCCGACCGGGCCCATCGCGGCGGCGACGGCGTCGAGCGGAAAGCGGAAGCGGAAGCTCGTGCCGTCGTGCGGTACGGGGACGTCGTCCAGCCGGGCCTTGCCGGTACGCGGGACGAGGCGGGCGCGCAGCACGGCACCGGGGCGGCGCCCGGCCCCGATCAGGCGCCCTTCCACGTCCAGGGACGTGAAGCCGAGGCGCACTCTGGTGACGTCCGCCCGTGGGCTCGCGTCCCGCACGTCCAGGACGCACAGGCCGTCCACCGCGCCGGGAACGTAGCGGCGGCCGGTCACGGTGCTCGCCGGGACGGAGGTCGTCGGCCCGTCCGGCAGGGCGCGGCGCGCGGGCGGCGCGAGGCGTACGCGCGTCACGGACCGGGCCCGCAGGAGCGTCCGGCCGGAGACGACCAGGCCGAGCGACCACCGCCCGGACGACAGGAACGGCACCGGACCTTCGAGCGGCACCAGGCCGCTCACCGTGACCGTGCCCCCGCTCCCGGCCTCCACGCTCAACACCCCCCGGTGGTCCACGTCGCCCTGGCACAGGGACAGCTCGACGGATGGCTGACGGGCTGCCGTCATCAGCGCACCGGGAAAAGTGGCGTGCACATTCAGCGTGCGCCCGTCGAGGACTTCCAGATAATTCGCCGTCGCCGGTGCGATCACCAGGGTCCGCACTCATTCATTCCGCTACGGGGCATAGTTGGGGAATTTAAGGTTTCGGCCCTGCCATGTCCAGCATCGCCTTCCATCGCCTGCCATCGCCTTCCGCCGCTTTCGGTGTGACGGCCCCCAATGAGTGAAGTCCCGGGAGAAGGCCGCGTGGCGGTTCGCTCATCCGATGTTGCCATGGGGGGATGAAGTGACAACGTCATGTCACTGCTCCGTCAGAGGCAGGGCGCGGCCATATCTTCTCTTTGCACCAGGGAGCGCAGCATGGGTCAGTACTCCACCCCTACGTCACGCCTCTCGGCGGAAAAGCTCACCTGGTCCACGGAACAGCCGGCCCTGCTCCGCTGCTATCGCCGCATTCTCCCGATGCGGCTGCGGCGCGCCCTCGTCTCCCTGACGAGCGTGCGGACGCGGAACCGCCTCAACGACCTCCTGGAGCGCCTTTCGGCATTCCACCACCGGGTCGCGGGCACCCGCGCCCGGAGGAACCTGCGGCGCACCGGCCTGCTGGCCGCGCCGCACGCCAGGCTCGTCTCCGTCAACGGAGTTCAGCGCATCGTCCTGACGTCGGACGCGCTCACCCCGCTCCAGGCCCGCACCGAGAACCTCCAGCTGGTGTGCGGGGCCCTGGACCGTGCCGGTGTCGACTACTTCGCCGTGCGCGGCCACGGTCACAACACCTCGGTCATCGGCGTGAACGCGGACGACCGCGAAGCCGCGGTGGCGGCGCTCTTCGAACTCTGCTCGCACGTTCCCGGATACATTTCGCACCCCAATGCGGGAAGGGTGCGTGACGGCCGCCAATTGGGATGTGATCCCCGCGTGTGGGCGCGCGTCTCCCGGGCCTCGGTATTCCGTTTCAGCTGTTACCGCGCCAACCCCGACGCCAGTCTCGTCCTGGGCATCAACCACGGCTGCGACATCGAATTCTGGCAGCCGCGGGACGGCCGCCTCATCGCCCCGCGCCCCAATCGGACGGCTTCGTCCATTCCGCTCGACGGCGTGGGCATCAGGGCGGAGGGGCATCGCTTCACCCGTCTCGCCTCGCCCTTCTCGCCCCGGCCGCTGCCGCAGGTCCGCACCCGCGCGGAGTTCGCCGTGACGCTTCCCGACGACATCCGCTTCCCGGTCGACGTCGTGTACACCTGGGTGGACGGCACGGACCCGGAGTGGCAGCGGCGCCGCCACGTGGTGCTCGACGAGCCCTACCACGACGAATCCGCCAATGCCGCGCGCTATCTCAACCGCGACGAGCTGCGCTATTCGCTCCGCTCCGTCCACGCGTACGCGCCGTGGGTCCGCCATGTCTACCTGGTGACCGACCGCCAGGTGCCGGACTGGCTCGACACATCACAACCCGGGCTCACCGTCGTCGACCACCGCGACATCTTCAGCGACCCGTCGCTGCTTCCCACCTTCAACTCGCACGCCATCGAAAGCCAGCTCCACCACATCGACGGCCTGTCCGAGCACTTCCTCTACTTCAACGACGACGTGTTCCTCAGCGCGCCGGTGACACCGAACCACTTCTTCCATTCCAGCGGCATCACCAAGTACTTCCTCTCCCGAGCCCTGCTCCCGTCCGGCGGCCCCCTGCCCGAGCACCCGCCGGTGGCGGTGGCCGGGCTCAACAACCGCGCGCTGATCGAGGCACGCTTCGGCGCGACCGTCACGCAAAAGGTCAAGCACGTGCCCCATCCGCTGCGGCGCAGCATCCTCCAGGAAATCGAGGACGAGTTCCCGGCCGAGCACCGCGCCACGGCCGCAAGCCGAATCCGGGGCATGGCGGACCTTTCCATCCCCGCTTCGCTCCACCACTATTACGCGCTGCTCACCGGCCGTGCCGTGGAGGGCTCCCTCCGATACGACTACGCCGACATCAGCACCCCGAAATCCGCGAGGAAGCTCCGCAACCCTCAGCACTTCCGGAAGTTCCAGGCGTTCTGCCTCAACGACACGGGAGCAGCCGACGGCGACTCCGTGCACCAGGGAGAACTGCTCGACACCTTCCTGAAGGCGTACTTCCCCGTCCCTGGCCCGTACGAGAAGTCCCCGGCGACGCGCCCCGCGCCCGCCGCGACCGTGATCGCGCCCCCGCGGGCGACGCACTCCGCTCCGGCCCCGGCCGCGGCACAGCGGCTCTGACTCTCCACCGTCGTCCTCTCCTCCAGCGCAAGAACGGGAATCCGCATCGTGCCCCTCGCCATCAAGCTCCCCGCCAACCCCGGCGCCCTGTCGGCCACCGGGCCCTACGCGAGCGCCCTGAACGTCCTCAGCCGCAAGGAGACGGCCGTGCAACGGCAGCTGCGCCGGGCCGGGTTGGCGGGCTACGAGCCGCTGACGCAGGCCACCTTGCTGGCCCTGGCGCAGCAGGCGCCCGCCGGTACCGCGTTCTACGACGTGGGCGCGCACATCGGGCTCTACAGCGCGCTCGTCAGCGCCGTGTACCGCGAGAAGGCGCTCGACGTGTTCGCCTTCGAGCCCACCCCCGCCACGGCCGCGCTCAGCCGCACGATCCGGGACGTGAACGGCCTCGGCTTCGAGCTCGTCGAGGCGGCGGTGGCCGGGGCTCCCGGCACGGCGGAGCTGTTCCTGTCGGACAAGGCCGAGAGCTCCAACTCCCTCAACCCCGCCCACCGGCGCTCCAGCGCGTCCGTGCGCGTCCCGGTCGTCACGCTCGACGGGTTCACCGTGGAGCGCGCCGCGGTGCCGCACGTCATCAAGGTCGACGTGGAGACCTTCGAGGCGGACGTGCTCCAGGGCGCCCTGTCCACGATCAGTCGCCATCGCCCGTGGATCGTCTGCGAGTTGCTGCCCAGCAGCGAACCCGAGGGACTGCGGGACGTCCTCGGCGCCCTGGTCGAGCAGGGCTACGGCCTCCATGTCATCGAGCCGCAGCTGCCCTGGCTCCCGCTGAACGAGAAGAACTACCGGTCCCACATCGGTCACCACTGCCGCGACTGGCTCCTCGCCCCGCAGCCGCTGTCCGCCGCGTTCCACCGCCTGGTCCGCCAGTGGCTCATCGCCATTCTGGCCTGCGACGAGACGACCAATCTGACGGTCCCGGCAGGCACCCCCTTCCCCGAGGGCTGGAACGCGCCCTACGCGCCCGTCCCGGCCGCCCCGTTCCTGCCCGGCCGACGTCGGCGGCTCATCGGCCGTCTGCGCGCCGGCTCCTGACGATGTCCAGGAGCGTGGCGTGGGTCTGCCGGTCGGCCGCCACGATCAGTCCGCCCGGGCCGGTGTGCAGGGGCTGGCCCTGGATGCCGGTGACCACGCAGCCCGCGGCTTCGCACAGGGCGATTCCGGCGGCGAAGTGCACGCTGTCGGACAGGTGGCCGTCGGTGACGTAGGCGGCCCGCCGGCCCGCGGCCACCCAGGCCACCGCCAAGGTCGTGGAGACGACGCGTGGCCGGAAGTGTTCGGCGAAGACCGGCGAGGTGAGCAGCCGGGCCGCCCGGAAGTCCGGCGCGTTGGGGAACGGCGGGTCGAGGTTGACGTCCACCAGACGTGACTGGGACGACGGCGCCAGGTCCTGGTCCCCGTCGCCGCCGCGGACGCGGGCCTGCGTGCCGTCGGTCCAGAACACCTCGCCGGAGAACGGGTCGGCCGTCGCGGCGGCCGTGATGTCCCCTCCCGCCTTCAGGGCGACGTTCACCGCGACCAGCATCGAGTGCACGGCGTAGTTCAGCGTGCCGCACAGCGGATCGACCAGCCATCGGCGCCGCGCGTCGTCGGCACCGGTGCGTCCGCTCTCCTCACCGGTCACGGCGTCATCGGGGCGGGCGGCGCGCAGGACGTCCAGGATGGCCTGCTCCGCCGCGAGGTCCGCGGCCGTCGCGAAGTCACCGCCGCCCTTCTCGAACCGCGCGAGCGACGCCCCGTACATGTCGCGGACCACGGCGGCCCCCGCCTGCGCCGCCGCCGCGGCCAACTCCGCGTCGGCCTCTGTGTTGTTGATCAGCATGGGTGGAGGATAACCACGGCCGTTCGAACGCGTACGGGTCGTACGCGTATGGGTCGTACGTGTATGGGTCGTACGTGTACGGGTCGCACGTCACGGGGCCGGGCGTCAGGCCCTCCCGTCCCGCAGCCGCACGATCCGTTCGACGAGGTCGGTGTAGGACCAGCCTGCGCCCAGCGCCCCGTATGCCAGGGAGCTGGTCCGCCGCAGCCCGGGGCAGCCGTTGACCTCCAGGCAGTACGGCTCGCCCCAGCGGTCGCAGCGGAAGTCGGAGCGGGAGTAGCCCGTGGGCCCGAAGCCCACCGCCCGGTGCGCGCGGAGCGCCTGGTCGCGCAGCTGCCGTTCGAGGCGGGGCGGGATGTCGGCGGGGCAGCTGTGGTCCGCGCCGCCCGCCCGGTACTTCGCCCGGTAGTCCAGGAACGGGCCGCCGAACTCGTACTCCACGGCGGGCAGCACCTGACTGCCCACCACCCCCACGGAGAACTCCCGGCCGGGCAGGAACGGGCTCACCACCACGGCCTCACCGGCCGGTGTGCGCGCCAGGGCGTCCGTCAACTCGCCCTCCGCCCGCGCCAGGTGGAGCGTCTCGTGTGCCGTGCCCATCGCGGCCTTGATCACCACAGGGCCCTTGGCCAGCAGGTCCAGGGCTTCCGGCGGCACGTGTCCGTTCACCGCGCGGTGCGCCGTCCACGGCCCGACCGGGACCCGCGCGTCCGGCAGTAGCCGCAGCGTGCGGCGCTTGTCCCAGGCGAGGCTGCACTGGGCGCTGCCCGCGCCGGTGAAGGCGATCCCGGCCATCTCGAGGAACCCTTGTACGTGCCCGTCGCCGCCCCAACCGCCGTGCAGCGCGGGGAAGACGAGATCCGCCTCCCGGAGGGCGGCGAGCACGGACCCGCCGGTGAGGACGGCGAACATCCGTCGTCTGCCCGCGGCCTCGTCCACGTCCGGGAGCTGGGTGGTCGCCGTGAACCGCGGCAGCGCCGCCGCGTCCCGGGTAGGTCCGGCGAGCACCGGCTCCGGTGCCGCCGGGTCGATCACATGGACTTCGTGGTGGAGGTCCACCAGCGCGCGGGCCACCGTGAGCCCGGATTCCAGGGAGACATGTCGCTCGACGCTTTCGCCACCGCACAGCACGACGATCCTCATGTCTATGGAATACCGGCGCCCGCAGCCGGTGTCGAAGGTGATGAGGGCGCTCGGATCCCACCGCGGCCGATACTCGCCTGTGCGCGGGGGAGTCCGGCGGCGCCCGCCCGGAGAGGTGGTACGGCCGAACGGGCGGACGATTCGTACGGCGCAGCACCGCTGCACCCATCCGACCCGACGGAAGCACGACGTCAGACGTTCGTCCGCCCGTCACCCACGCCTCCGGCGCATGGGTGAGGATCCATGACGGGGAGAGTGGCGGAGCGAGTTCACGGCCGGATCCGGGCGATCAGGCTCGCCCCACCACCCGTACGCCTTCCGAAAGGAGCCAGGGGTGCGGCATCGGCGTGAGAAGCGAAGTGTCCGCCTGCCGGTGGGCGTGGCCGCGGCCGCCGTCACGGCGGCGGGCGGGGCGGCGACCTGGATGTGGGGGCCGGGGGGCTCCGACGCCGATCCCGGCAGACCGCCCGCCTCGGCGGCCGTCAGCCGCGGCGACTGCGCCGCGAGCGGACAGGTCCCCGGCTCGGGCTCGACGGCCCAGCAGAACGCCATGACGTACTGGATCAAGCAGTACCAGCGGGCGTGCGCGCCGGTGCAGATCGCCTACGACCCGCTGGGGTCCGGCGCCGGGGTCGCCCAGTTCCTGCGCGGCGCCACCGCGTTCGGCGGCTCCGACAGCCCCGTCGACCCGGCCGACGCCGAACCGGCGGACGGCGTGTGTCCCGGCGGGCGGGCCATCAATCTCCCGATGGTGGGCGGCACCATCGCGCTCGGCTACAACGTGCCCGGCGTCGACGAGTTGGTGCTCGACGCCCCGACGCTGGCCAGGATCTTCGACTCGAAGATCACCCGCTGGAACGACCCGGCCATCCGCAAGCTGAACCCCGGTACGTACTTACCCTCCCTGCCGATCCAGGCGGTGCACCGGTCCGACGACTCGGGCACGACGCAGAACTTCCAGGCGTATCTGAAGGGCGCAGCCCCCGATGCGTGGCCGCACGCGGCGGAGAAGGCCTGGCAGGGGCGTGGCGGCAACTCCGCGAGCGGCTCCGACGGCGTCGCCGCGACGGTGGGGTCCACGGCCGGGGCGATCGGCTACTTCGAGCTGTCCTTCGCCAGCAGGCTCGGCATCGACACCGTCCGCGTCGACACCGGCGCCGCCGAGGCCGTGGCGGCGACCACGAAGAGCGCGTCCGCGGGCATAGCGGCCGCACGGGCGGTCGGCACGGGCAAGGACCTGACCCTGAAGTTCGACTACCGGACCTCCGCCGCCGGTACGTACCCGATCATCCTGGTCACGTACGAGATCGTCTGCGACAAGGGCAACAAGCCCGACATCCTGCCCGCCCTCAAGTCCTTCCTCACCTACACCGCGAGCGAGGCCGGTCAGCGCCCCCTGTCCCGGATCCACTACGCGCCGCTGCCGGAGTCCGTGGCCGCCGAGGTGCGCAAGGTCGTGCGGACGCTCAGCTGACACAGCCGTGTCGCGGGCTTTCAGGGTCGACGGGACCGGCCGCGACGGACGGTCAGCCCCGCGCCCTCGGCTCGCGGCGCATGCACCACGTGCGGGGACCGTCGTCGGGCAGCTCGACCTCCGCGGTCACGGTGAAGCCGACGCGCTCATAGAACCGCACGTTCCGCTCGCTCGACGTCTCCAGGAACGCCGGGTGCCCGGCGCGGTCCGCCGCTTCGAGCCCGGCCGCGAGCACCGCGCCGCCGAGCCCTTGGCCCTGCGCGTCCGGGTCCACGCCGACGGTCGCGAGGAACCACACCGGCTCGCCCGGCCGGTGCGGCTCCAGGGCGCGCTCCGCCGCGGCGAAGGCCGGCGCGCGGTCGCCCGCCAACTCGTCGATCAGCGGCCCCACTTCGGCGAAGCCGGGCGCCGGGTCCCGCTCGGGCGTGGTCCACACCGCCACGGCGCGCGCGTCGTCGGTGACCCACGTCCGCCCGTACGGAAGCCCGACCCGGGTCAGGAACAGCTCCTGGAAGCGGCGCACGCGCTCGTCGTGCCCGTCGGCCGCGACGACGTGCCGGGTGAACGGATAGTCGGCGAAGGCGCGGGCGAGCGTCCGGACGGCACCGGGCACGTCCTGTTCCGTGGCGGGCCGTACGACGGGGGTGGGGGCCATGCACGCTCTCCTTCACGTTCCTCGCGTGTGCCGACGGCGGGCGCACTCGGGCGTACGCCGCGCACACGGAGAACGATCAAGCCGACCCCCGAGTTCCCGGGAGGCCCTGAGTCACCGGGAGTTCCCGGGAGTTCCCGGGAGGCTACGTGAACGGCGTCGGGTCGCCCGCGCCGCTGCGTACGATCTCGGGCGCCCCGGCGGAGAAGTCCACGACCGTCGTCGGCTCGGTGCCGCAGTCGCCCGAGTCGACGACGGCGTCCACCACGTGGTCGAGGCGTTCCTTGATCTCCCAGCCCTGGGTCAGTGGTTCGTCCTCGTCGGGCAGGAGCAGCGTGCTGGAGAGCAGCGGTTCGCCCAGTTCGGCGAGCAGGGCCTGGGTGACGACGTGGTCGGGGATGCGGACGCCCACGGTCTTCTTCCTGGGGTGAAGGAGCTGGCGCGGCACCTCCTTGGTCGCGGGGAGGATGAAGGTGTAGCTGCCGGGGGTGGCCGCCTTGATCGCGCGGAACACGTCGTTGTCGACGTACACGAGCTGGCCCAGCTGCGCGAAGTCCCGGCAGACGAGGGTGAAGTGGTGCCGTTCGTCGAGGCGGCGGATCGCCCGGATGCGCGCGATCCCGTCCCGGTTGCCCACCTGGCAGCCCAGGGCGAAACAGGAGTCCGTCGGGTAGGCGATCAGGTCACCGGAGCGGACTCGGTCCACCACGTTGCCGATGACACGTCGCTGAGGGTTCTCGGGGTGCACGTCGAAGTACTTCGCCATCCGGCGAGCCTAGAGCGTGCCGCCGCTCGCGTGCGGGAACACCCCCGCGCGGCCGTGCGGCCGGTGCCGATTCCCCGCGAAGCACAAGGGGCGGCCGTTCGGGCCGTGTTCGAGCCGAACGGCCCATGTCCCGGGCGGGGGCGACGGCGGCACACTGGCCGGGGTGGGCGTCATCCCGTCAGGGGTGGGTGTCATCGCGTCAGCAGAGAGGCCTGGGGGGCCATGACAGGACTGATGAGCGGCCTGACCCAGCTCGCGCAGGGGGTGGTGCGCAGTCCGTCGCGCCCGCCCGTCTTCGCCGACATCCCGCCGGAACGCGTCGACCGTCCCTTCACCGCGGCGCCGCTGGTGCCGGACCGGGACTACTTCGAGGTGTGCGTCGAACGCGTCCACCTCGCGCACGGCCGGGAGTGGCTCAGCACGTTCGCCCCGCTGGTGACGGCCCTGACCGAGTTCTCCTACGACGGCGCGCACACGCTCGTGCCCGCCGTGGTGGGGCCGGGGCTCCTGGAGCGGCTCGGGGCGGGGGCGCCGCCGGACGCGGTGGTGGCGGGGACCCGGGTCGCCGGTCCCTATCCGGTGCGGCCCGGCGGTGTCGCGGTCACGGTCGTCCTGCACCGCATCGAGCAGAAACAGCTCCTGACACCCGTACTGGAGGCCGTCGAAGGCGTCTCGTCGGCGCTGAGCCTCAGCGCCGGTCTCGCGCCCTTCACCGCCGTGGCCCGCGTGCTCCTGAACGGCGTCAGCGCCCTGACGGGCGGGGACAGTCCGCTGCTCGGGCGCCGGGACCAGTTCAGCCACACCCGACCCGGGTACTTCGCGCTGCTCGATCCGGATGCCGGGTACGACCCTGCGGGGCTGTGGGTACGCCAGGGCGCCCTCGCCGTCCGGGCGCCCGACGGCTCCTTCGCGCCGCTGCTGAGCGCGGACTACGTCCTGTACCGCGTCGGCCAGGTCGACCAGGCGGAGGTGGACGTCGCGGCGCTGCCCCTGTACCAGGCCTGGCGGCTGGTGCTCCAGGAGGCGGCACGCGCGCACTCGGACGGAGTCTGGGAGAGCGCCAAGGTGCGCATGTCCGCCCTCGTCGCGATGCTCTACAGCAGCCCCGACCTGACCTGGAGCCACGCCGACGCGCTCCGCGGCGAGTGGACCGAGCGGATGAAGGCCCTGCGCGCGATCGCGATCACCCACAGCCAGCTGTCCGCCGAGGCCGGCGACACGGACCGGATACGCGAGCACGCGATGTCCGTACTCGGCCTCTGAGACGGCGTCACCATGACCACGGCCACGCTGACCCTGCTCAACGACCACGAGGGCGAGTACGAGGACGACCAGTACTACCAGCGCGCCCGCGCACGCCATGTGCACGGGCCGTTGGGCAGCAGCCCGCTGCTGCGCGAGACGGTGGACGTGCTGCAGCAGTGGGTGGCGCGCTACGACGAGAACTGCAGCCGCCCCGAACTGGTGCTCCTGGGGCGCTGCCTCTACGCCGTGGCCTTCGGTGAGCCGTCGAAGCACGCGGGGGACGGCTCCGCGCCGCTCCTCGACGCGTTCGAGGAGTCCTACGCGGACCACCGCAGGCGCTACCGGGACCGGCCGCTGCGGCTGCGCCTGGTCATCGAACCGCAGGCGGAGAAGCTCAGCAAGTACCCCTGGGAGTTCCTCTACAAGCGCGAGGGCACGCAGGGCTTCTTCATCGCGGGCCAGCGTACGGAACTCGTGCTCACGCGCTATGTGCCCCCCGTGGGCGCGTCCGACGCCGAGCAGTGGCGCGACGGCGACGACAGGCTGCGCATCCTCGTCGTGCTCTCGCTCGCCCAGTCGCCCCGGCTCGGCACGGTGTCCGCCGACGACCTCGTCAAGGACATCATCGCGCTGCGTTCGGACTCCATCGAGGTGGACGAGCCCTTGCTGACGCCCACCCGCGGAGAGCTGCGCAAGGCCGTGAGCGCGCGGCACCCGCACATCATCCACCTCGTCGGTCACGGTGACAGCGAACTGGGCATCGCCCTGCGCAAGGAGGACAAGGACATCAGGGACGAGGAACTGCTCGCCGACGCGCTGCGGAGCAGAGGGAAACACGTACCGGCGGTGGACCCGACGGACTGGGTCGACCGGGAGACCATCAGCGGCATTCTCCGGGAGGACGAGGGCGGAGGGCGACGGACCCTGGGCCGCCTGGTGTTCCTGCACGCCTGCAAGGGTGCGACCCCCGAGGAGTCGCGGACCTCGCTCAGGGCGTACGAGAGCGTGGCCACTCTGCTTGCGGGGTCCCCGGGGATCGCGGGGGTCATCGCCATGCAGTACCCGATCTCCAACGGTGACGCGCAGATGTTCGCGCGGCACTTCTACCGGAAGCTGCGCAACGGGGAGTTCATCGACCAGGCGGTCAGTTCCGCGCGGCGCCAGCTGGGCCACGCCGACCAGCGGGGAGGCAGGGCGGCCTGGGCCGATCGCGTCTTCGCCACCCCCGTCGTCTACCTCAGTGACGAGGACCCGCTGTGCCAGGCGCTGCCGCGGCACCTGGCGGACCCGTCGGCGACCTGCCCCAATGAGGCCTGCCGGGCCCCTGTGGACATGAACGGCAACGTCTGCCCGAGTTGCCGGACGGTCTTCATGGCCTGCCGCAGGCCGGGCGGATGTCCAGGTCTTGTCGTGGCCCACCCGGAGGCCCACTGCGCCTTGTGTGACTACCGGCTGGCGCAGACGGGCGGTTCGCCCGCCGGACGCACGGGCCGGGCGGACCGACCGGCCGGCGGTTCCGGTCTCCGCAGGACCGCTCCGCCGCCGCGCCGCGGCACGCGGCCCGAGGACACCGGCGACGCGTCCCGCGCAGATGTCTGGGAGTGACCATGGCGAACAGGGCGGAGGTGAGCGGGCTTCTCAGGCTCTCCGCGGACGTGCCCTCCCGGTTGCTCGCCGAGGCCTACCGAGGGGCGTCCCTCGCGGACTGCGACATGCACCACGCGGCGGAGCTCCTGGAACCGATCCGTGCCGCGGTGGCGGCGGACCCGAGCCCCTACGCCTGGTGGCGGGCGATCGCCGCCGCTGCCGGGCAGGCCGCGCCCACTGCCCTGTTCCCCACCGTCGACGACCTGCGGACCTCGTTCGTCGGCGCGCTCCAGGAGGCCGCGAAGGACGAGGTGCGCGGCACGGGTGCGCAGGGCGCCGAGGCGGCCGCGCGGCAGTGGCTGTCCACGTTCGCCGAGGCCGTGACGGAGTACCGGCAGCAGATCTGCGCCGCCCTGCTCGCGTCCCCCGTCCCGCTGGCAGCGGCGCCCGACGACGAGGCCCCGCCGCCGCTGGAGGGCGTCCCCCGCGCTCTGGTGCGCGGCCGCTGGGACCTGCTCGCGCCGGTGCTCGACTACTTTCTGCGCAGCCGGCACGTCACGGCGGCCCTCCGCCCCCAACTGCTCGCCATGTCCGCGCAGATCGCGCTGTACTACGCCGACGACCGCCCGCGGGGCCGGGATCTCCTGGCCGAGGCCGAACGCCTCGACGGCAAGGACCCGGTGGTCTGGGAGGCACGCGGTGACCTCGCCTGGCAGGAGTTCCGCATCCGCGGGGCCCGCGAGCACTACCACCGGTCGATCGCCTGTGCCCCCTCGACCTCGAACGGCTATCTGCGCCTCGGTGACCTGCACCAGGACCTGGGCGACCTGGAAGCCGCCGAGGAGCAGTACCTGCGCGGCTTCCGGGAGAGCCCCCACAACGAGAGCCACCTCGTCTCCCTCATCAGGCTGCACGAGTACGACCGTGTCTATCGCCGCCGGGACAGCCAGGAGTTGCGGTCCTGGGTGCGGACGGCGTCGGCCATCAGCCCCGAGGTGCGGTACGAGGCCGAGGTGGCCCTGGCCCGCGCCCTCGGCGTGAACGGGGAGCAGGAACAGGCGATCGCCCTTCTCCGCGAGACCGCGGCCAGGGAACCGGACCGTCCGGACGCCCTCGCCGCCTGGGGCTACATCCTGTTGGAGTCCGACCGGCTCGACGAGGCGCAGGACAAGCTCGACCGCGCCCTGCGCTGCGATCCGCAGGATCCCCTGACCTGTCACTGGCAGGCCCTTCTGCGCAGGCGGCGGCGCGAGTTCGGCGCGGCCGTCGACTGGTTCGAGCGCAGCGCCCTGCGGCGAAGGGCGGAACGCCTGATCTGCTGGAGCTGGATCGTGGACTGCCAGCTGCAGGACGGCGCCCCCCACGCCGCGGCCGAGACACTCCTGACGGCCCTGCACCACACCCCCGACGCGCCCGCCCTCGTCGACCAGATCGCGGACGTGGCCACGGCACTGCCCCGGGAGGGAGGCGGGCGCGATGCCTTCCTGGCCCGGATCCTGGCGGCCCAGCGGGACCGCGGTGAGGCGGGCCGGCTCCATGTGCTCGGTCGGATCGCCGAACAACAGGGCTCCCACGAAAGGGCCGCGGAACTCCAGGAGCGCGCGATCGCCCTGGACGCGACCGTCGCTGCGTACCACCGCTCCCTGGCCGACTGCCGACGGGAACTGAAGCGGTGGACTGCGGCCGCGGAATCGCTCGACCGCGCCCTCGACCTGGACGGCAACGACTACGCGTGGCGCGAGGCCATGACCCGCAACCGCAACGAGGAGGGGCACAGCCACTACGCGGAGGCGGACTACGACAAGGCCGCGGACTGCTACCGCCAGGCCATCGGCCTCTCCCCCTGGGACGCGGCGCTGCACGCGAACCTCGCCGACGCGATCGAGCTGGGCATGCGCCCGGGGCACAAGGCACGGGCCCTGCAGGACGCCGTCGCCGCCCTCGCGATGGCCGCGGAGAACGCCGCACCCGACGAGGCGGCGACCTACCACGTCCGGATCGAGCAGCTGCGCCACCGGTCGACGGCGGTACGCCGGCACGGCGAGCTCATTCTCGAGCCGGCCCTTGGCCAGCCCCTCCGGGTCGAGATCGCCGGCACGCTGAGCCCCCGTGTCAACCCGGCGGAGGACGGGGCCCCGCTCTTCGACGAGGAGATCCCCGCCCTGCGCGCCCGGATCCGGGACCGTCTCGGCTTCGCCATCCCCGGCATCCGCTTCGCCGTCAACGACGGTCTGGACCGGGATGTGTACCGCATCCGGCTGCTCGGCGGCAGCGCCGTCGACGGAGTGGCACGGCCCGGCGAGTCCTGCCTGCTCGGACCCGACGGGCAGGCGGCGGGACGACGCGGCTGGGACCCGGTGCGCGACCGTGCCTGCGTCTGGCGCGCGGCAGCGGCCCCCGAAGGACTCAGCGACCGGGCGTTCATCCTGCGCCACCTCGAGCACCTCGTCTGCTGGGAGGCGGACTGCCTCTTCGACGGGCAGCTCGCCGCGCACTACTGGGGCGGTCTCGAAGTTCTCGGCGAACTGACGTCGCGGCAGCGCCTCGGCATGCTGCGGCTCGCCCGCGCGCTGGTGCGCGAGCAGGTCGGCCTGCCCGCGCCCGCCGACCTGTACGGCGCGGTCCGGGAGTGCCTTCCGCAGCCCGGTCGGATGGCCGACGCCCTGCGCGTCGCCCGGCTTTCCCTGCGCCCCGCGCTGCGCGTCAACGTATCGGAGACCGTGTGCCTCTGCGTCGACAGACCCCTCACCGCCGCGCTGACCGACGCGCTCGCCGCGGGAACGGCCGCCGCCCGCATGCGCGCGGAGCACGCCGCCACGGTCGGGCTGCGCTCCCTGCTGGCCGGGCCGCTGGCGGAGCACGACCCGGAGGCGGCGCCGGTGGCGCTCGTGGTCGCCCCGGAACTGCGGCTGCACCTCGCGCTGCTGACCCGTACCCAGCTGCCGGAGGCGCACCTGCTCGCGGGGGTGTTCGCGCACGACGAGGTGCTGACCGGTGGCGGCGCCCGCCGCGACGACCACGCCCGGCACGACGCGGCCGGAGAGGAGCCCTCATGACCGCAGCCGCCGGCACTCCCCCGGTGCCCGTGCTCGTCCACGTACGGCCTCCGCTGTCCGCGCTCCTCGGCCACGAGGCGTCGCGGGAGGCGGTCCGGCGGCGCGTCGGCGCGGGGATCGACGACGTGCTGACCGCCCTTGGCGTTCCTGGTCACGCCGAGGTCGACGTGGCCGTCGTGACCGAGCAGGGGCCCAGGGGGCGGCACGACTTCTGGGCCGACGTGCATCTTCACGGGGTGCTCTGCCGCTATCCGGCGCACCTGCTGACGCGCGTCGCGGCTCGGCTTGCCGGTGAGCACTGCCGCGGCTGGTCGGCTCCGCCGACGATTCCGCGGGACGGCGACAGTGCCTCCTGGACCGTGGAACTGCTCGGCCTGCTCTGCGCCGAAGCCGTCAAGCGCGCTCCCCAGCTGCTGTTCGGCCCCGCACAGGCCGCCGCGTTCGCCGACGAGCTGCGCGCGTACTCCGAAGGTGTGCCGAAGCCCTTGCTCGCGCCGGAGACACTGCGCCCGACCTTCCGTCACGTCCTGGCCCAGGGCATCGGCATCGGCGATGCGGGCGCCGTCGTGAAAGTGCTGCGCTGCTCTGTGGAGACGGTGCCCGAGCTGCTCGCCGAGCAGCTCGCGGCGTCGCTGGCGCCCGACCACATCGAGCTGCTCGCCCCGAACGAGCTGCACGACCGCCTGACGGGCGGCGCGCCGGAGGCCGAGGGCCTGCTCGCGTTCCTCGCGCGCGGATTGTTCGACGAGACCGGCCTCGTCTTTCCGCCCGTCGCTCTGCGCCCTTCCGACGGCCTGCCGCCGGGAAGCTTCTCGATGCGCTTCAACCACGTCCAGGTCCTTCCCGTGCAGACCCTCTCCGAGCAGGAGTGCATGGTGAACGAGAGCGTCGAGCAGCTCCGCGCCCGGGGCATCGCCGCGGAGCCGATGGCGAACCCCGCTTCCTTCGCTCCCGCGGCGCGCGTCCCGTCGGAGAGCGAGGACGCGTTGACCGACGCCGGCCTGACCACGTGGAACCGTGCGAACCATGTGATCCTGTGCCTCGCGCAGGAGATGCGCGAGCGGGCGGGAGCACTCGTCCGCTCCGACCGGCTGCAGGCGCAGTTGGACACGGTGGCGGAGTCCTTCCCCGACGTCGTCGCGGAGGTCAGGGCCCGTCACACGCCCATGGTGCTGAGCGCGCTGCGGCGGCGCCTCGCCCGGGACGCGGTGCCGGTGACCGACCTGCCGACCCTCCTCGACCGGCTGATCGACGTCGACTTCGCCGCGGCGCCGGACGACTGGCAGGCGGTGTTCGGCGCGTGCCCGCCGACCGCACGGCTCGCCCCCGCCACGCCGCCGGACACCCCGACGGGCCTCGACGCACTCGAGGACCTCGCCCGCTCCGGGCTGCGCCGCACGTCGGCGGTCGCCCTGAGCAGGCACACGAGCGACACGGTGGCCGCCTATCTGCTGGATCCGGAGGTCGAACGGGTGTTGACCGCAAGGGCTCCCTCCGCCCGCTCCAGGGAGTGGGAGGACGCTCTGCTCGAAGCGTTCATGCGGGAACTCGCCGACCTGCCGCCCACCGCTTCCTGGCCGGTCGTCCTCGTACAGGACCGCACCAGGCGTCCGCTGAAGCAGCTGCTGCGCACGGTCCTGCCGCGCCTGCCCGTGGCCGGCTACGCCGAGCTGCCCGCCACCGTCGATGTCGCGCCGGTCGCGCGGATCTCCCTCGACGTCGGCCGGGACAACGGCACGCTGCGCGGGAGCCGCGTCTCCAAGGCCGCGACGCTGCTGATGGTCGAGGCCGGCATGGCGGAGGAGTCCGTCACGACCGGCGCGGAGGAGTCCCTCACCCCCGGCAGCGAGGACCGCCCCAGTGGCTAACCGGGCAGCGCGTCCTCCAGTCGGGCCAACTCCGCCTCGCTCAGCACGAGTTCGGCCGCCCGGGCCGAGTCCTGGATCGACGTCGGGCGGCTGGCCCCCGGTACCGGGATCACCGCCGGGGAGCGGGCAAGGAGCCAGGCCAGGGCTATCTGCTGCGGGCTGACGCCGTGTTCGGCCGCGATGTGGTGGAAGGCGGTGCCCGCCGACGCCGGGCCCGACGGGCCGTCCAGGGAGCTGCGGGAGATGCCGCCGAGCGGGCTCCAGGGCAGGAAGGCCAGGCCCAGGTCCGTGCTCAGGCGCAGCTCGGGCTCGCTCGCGCGCACGGCCGCGGAGTACTGGTTCTGTACGGAGACGAGGCCGTCGCCGAGGATCGCATGGGCCTCGCGGATCTGGGCGGTGTCGACGTTGGAGATCCCGGCGGCGCGGATCGTGCCGGCGTCGAGCAGGTCGCGCAGCGCGCCGACGGAGTCGGCCCAGGGCACGTCCGGGTCCGGCTTGTGCAGCTGGTAGAGGCCGATGGCTTTGACGCCGAGGCGCCGCGCGGAGGCCTCGGCGGCGCGCTTGAGGTGTGCGGGCGTTCCGGTGACGGTCCAGCTGCCGTCGCCGGGGCGGCCGCGGCCGCCCTTGGTGGCGATCAGGACGTCGGAGGTGTCGCCGCCGTAGCGGGCGAGGGCGCGGGCGATGAGGAGTTCGTTGTGGCCACTCTCGTCGGCGTGCCAGTGGTAGCTGTCGGCGGTGTCGATGAGCGTGACGCCCGCGTCGAGGGCGGCGTGGACGGTGGCGAGGGCCCGGTCCTCGTCGGGGCGGCCCTCGATGGACAGGGGCATGGCGCCCAGGCCGACGGCGCTGACGGCGGTGTCTCCGATGGTGCGACGCTGCATGGTGGGTGTGTTCCTCAGGTGGCCGGGGTCGAGTGGACGGGTTCGTGCGACTGGGATCGCGCGGCTGGGGTCAGGCGGCCGGAGCGGCGGCCGCGTCGAGGGCTTCGGCCACGGCGCCGGGGAGCCAGTCGGCGGTGCGGGAGAAGGGGAAGCCCAGTTCCTTCGCGCGGGCGTTGCTCATGGCGTAGTGGCGGTCGAAGGAGAACGGCGAGGCCGTCTCGCCCGCGGCCACGGTCCGGTACCGCGGCTCCCGGCCGGTGTGCGCGCCGATCGCCGCGCCCAGGTCGTGGACGTCGAGCGGGCCGTCGGAGCAGGCGTTCACCGCTCCGGTGAAGTCCGTGGCCGTGGCCGCCCACAGCAGCAGGTCAGCCAGCTCCTCGTAGTGGATGAAGACCGTTGGCAGCACTTCGGCGTGCACGGCGATCTCCGCGCCCTGGGTGACGCGCTCGGTGTAGTGGGCGAGGCGGCCGGTGAACTCCCGCGCGCCGCCGCCGAGTACGTGGGCGCTGCGCACGGAGGCGAAGGCGAACCCTCCGTCCCCGGCGGGGCCGCCACCCCCGGCGGAGCCGCTGCCCTGGGCCAGGACGGCTTCCGCCTGCCGCTTGCCCTCGGCGTAGTGCGCCTCCAGATAGGCATCGTCGTGCCAGGGCAGGTCCATGGCCACCTGCCAGGCGGCCGGGTCCACCGTCTCCTCCGGCACCGGCGTGTCCTGCGGGACGGGCGGCAGTGCGGCCGTCGCCGGGTCGTACACCTCGATCGTGGACGTCATGACGTACCGCCGGGTGCGGCCGCGGAAGGCGCGGGCGGCGATCGCGGCCTGCACGGGCGTGTAGCAGACCTGGTCGACGACCACGTCGAAGGTGCGGGAGCCGAGCGCGGCGACGAGGGCGGCCTCGTCGTCGCGGTCGACGACGAGGTGCTCGACACCGGCCGGGGGCGGCGTGGAGCCGCGGTTGACCAGTGTGACCTGGTGTCCTTCGGCCAGCAGGCGCTCGACGAGGAGCTTGCCGAAGTAGCGGCTTCCGCCGATGACGCAGATCTTGTGGGTGTTGTGCATGCCCCGATCCTGCGGTTCTACTGTCACCAGCAGAAGTGCTGCCTTACTGGAAACGCATTAAGGAAAACTGTTGATCGATGTGCAGCGGCTGCGCGTGCTGCGGGCGGTGGCGGAGCACGGCAGCTTCAACCGCGCGGCGACGGCGCTCCGCCTCACCCCCTCGGCCGTCTCCCAGCACGTGGCCGTGCTGGAGCGCAGCTTGGGTGCCCAGGTCGTCGCCCGCAGCACCCGCGGGGTGACGCTCACTCCGGCCGGGCGGATCATGGTCGGGGCCGCCGAGTCGGTCGCCGCGGAGCTCGCCCAGGCCAAACAGCGGGTCGACCGGCTGAGCACGGGCCGCAGCCAGCTCACCGTCGCCACGTTCACCACCGGCGGCAGGGTCCTGCTGCCCGGCGCCCTCGACCGGTTCACGGCCGCGCACCCCGACACCGTGCTGCACGTCAGGGAGGGCGAGCCCGAGCACAGCCTGCCCCTGGTCCGCCAGGGCGCCGTGGACCTCGCGCTCGCCTATCACTTCGACGGCCCGCTGCCGGGCGGGCCGGGCCGGAGCTCCGCCCTGCGGTGGACCGCGCTGATGGCGGACCCCCTGCACGTCGTCCTGCCCGAGGGGCATCCGCTGGCCGGCCGCGAGACGCTCGCCATCGCCGAACTCGCGGCCGAGCCGTGGGTCCTCGGCTGCCTCAAGACCGAGGCGTATCTGCGGCGTTACGCCGAGCGCGCCGGCTTCGACCCCGAGGTGCGCGGCACGACGACCGACTACTTCTTCGCCCGCTCGCTCGTCGCCGCGGGCGTGGGCGTCTCACTGATCCCGTCCGTCGCGCTGACGCCGGCGGTGCCGGGCCTGCGCACGGTGCCGGTCGAGCCGCCGGCGCCGACCCGGCACATCGGCGTCGCCACGATCGGCGGCCGCGGCGACCTTCCCCAGGTCGCGACGCTGATCGAGGCACTCGAGGAGCAGGCGGCGGCGCAGGACGCGGCCTGAGCCCGAACGCCCCGCCCGGGGCCTGCCTGCGGCGGCCGACCGTCTTACGAGCAGGCCGGGCAGAGCCCCCGGTACGTCACCTCGGCCGCCGACACCGTGAAGCCGAAGCGCTGCTCCTGCGGGAGGTCGGCCAGAGGGTTGCCGGTGGGGTGGACGTCGCGGATGGCGCCGCAGCGGGAGCAGACCAAGTGCTGGTGCGGGTGGTGCGCGTTGGGGTCGTAGCGCTTGGCGCGGCCGTCGGTGGAGACCTCCATGACCTCTCCGAGGGAGACCATCTCGCCCAGCGTGTTGTAGACGGTCGCCCGGGAGATCTCCGGGAGGCGCTCGGCCGCGCGTGCGTGCACCTCGTCGGCCGTGAGGTGCACGTGGTCGCCGTCGAGGACCTCAGCGACGACACGCCGCTGTGAGGTCACCCGCCAGCCCCGCCCTCGCAGTCGCTCCAGCAGGTCACTCATAGTGGGTTCACCTATTCAGGTCGGCGGTTCACGGACTTTACGGTAGCTGTACGGAATCCGATTGAATATGGATCAGGTGAGCTTCTTGACCTGGACTCCGTCCATCGTAGGATCGGTTCCCTAGGATGACCAAGCGAGCGTCGAGGCGAGCGCCTTCGAGGTGCACGATCGCGCAGGCCGTATATCTCTCCGAACTGGACATGGGGCCCTGGCCGTCCACCGGGCCTGAGCTCCGTGTGCTCCACCACCCGCACGTCCCCCGATGAGCATCACGATCCGCCTAGCTCGATCCGAAAGGATTCCCATGGCTGAGAACCCTGACGCAATCGTCACCGACCCCAAGACGGACGGTGAGGGAGGCTGCCCCGTCGCGCACGGACGCGCCCCGCACCCGACTCAGGGCGGCGGAAACCGCCAGTGGTGGCCGGACCGGCTCAACTTGAAGATCCTGGCCAAGAACCCCGCCGTGGCGAACCCGCTCGGTGAGGAGTTCGACTACGCAGAGGCGTTCAAGGCCCTCGACCTGCCCGCGGTGAAACGCGACATCGCCGAGGTCCTCACCACCTCCCAGGACTGGTGGCCCGCCGACTTCGGCCACTACGGCCCGCTCATGATCCGCATGGCCTGGCACAGCGCCGGTACGTACCGGATCAGCGACGGCCGCGGCGGCGCGGGCGCGGGACAGCAGCGCTTCGCCCCGCTCAACAGCTGGCCGGACAACGCGAGCCTGGACAAGGCCCGCCGTCTGCTGTGGCCGGTCAAGAAGAAGTACGGCCAGAGCATTTCCTGGGCCGACCTCATGATCCTCACGGGCAACGTGGCCCTGGAGACGATGGGCTTCAAGACCTTCGGCTTCGCCGGTGGCCGTGCGGACGTGTGGGAGCCCGAGGAGGACGTCTACTGGGGCCCCGAGACCACCTGGCTCGACGACGAGCGCTACACCGGCGACCGCGAGCTGGAGAACCCGCTCGGCGCCGTCCAGATGGGCCTGATCTACGTCAACCCGGAGGGCCCCAACGGCACCCCGGACCCGATCGCCGCGGCCCGCGACATCCGGGAGACGTTCCGCCGCATGGCGATGAACGACGAGGAGACCGTCGCCCTCATCGCCGGTGGCCACACCTTCGGCAAGACCCACGGCGCGGGCCCGGCGGACGCCGTCGGCCCGGACCCCGAGGCCGCCCCGATGGAGCAGCTCGGCCTCGGCTGGCGGAGCACGCACGGCACCGGCGCGGGCGCCGACGCCATCACCAGCGGCCTCGAGGTCACCTGGACCACCACGCCGACCCAGTGGGGCAACGGGTTCTTCACGAACCTCTTCGAGTACGAGTACGAGCTCACCCAGAGCCCGGCCGGCGCCCACCAGTGGGTGGCGAAGAACGCCGAGGCGATCATCCCCGACGCGCACGACCCGTCGAAGAAGCGCCTGCCGACCATGCTCACCACCGACCTGTCGCTGCGCTTCGACCCGGTCTACGAGCAGATCTCGCGGCGCTTCTACGAGAACCCCGACGAGTTCGCGGACGCCTTCGCCCGCGCCTGGTACAAGCTGACCCACCGCGACATGGGCCCGATCGTGCGCTACCTCGGCCCCGAGGTCCCGTCCGAGACGCTCCTGTGGCAGGACCCGCTGCCGGAGCGCACGGGCGAGCTCATCGACGCCGCGGACATCGCTTCCCTCAAGGAGCAGGTCCTCGCGTCGGACCTCACGACCGCGCAGCTCGTGTCCGCCGCGTGGGCGGCGGCCTCCTCCTTCCGCGGCAGCGACAAGCGCGGCGGCGCCAACGGCGCCCGCATCCGCCTGGAGCCGCAGCGCGGCTGGGAGGTCAACAACCCGGACGAGCTCGCGACGGTCCTGCGCATGCTGGAGGGCATCCAGGAGTCCTTCAACTCCGCGCAGTCCGGCGGCAAGCAGGTCTCGCTCGCCGACCTGATCGTGCTCGCGGGCAGCGCGGCCGTCGAGAAGGCGGCCAAGGACGGCGGCGTCGACATCGAGGTGCCGTTCACGCCGGGCCGGGTCGACGCCGCGCAGGACCAGACGGACGTCGAGTCGTTCGCCGCGCTCGAGCCGAGCTCCGACGGGTTCCGCAACTACGTCGGCAAGGGCAACCGCCTCCCGGCCGAGTACCTGCTGCTCGACAAGGCCAACCTGCTGACCCTGAGCGCGCCGGAGCTGACCGTCCTCGTCGGCGGCCTGCGCGTCCTGGGCGCCAACCACGGCGGGTCGAAGCACGGCGTGCTCACCGACAACCCCGGCACGCTCACCAACGACTTCTTCGTCAACCTGCTCGACCTGGGCACGACGTGGAAGTCGACGTCCGAGGCGCAGGACACCTTCGAGGCCCGCGACGCCTCCGGCGCGGTCAAGTGGACCGGCACCCGTGCCGACCTGGTCTTCGGCTCGAACTCCGAGCTGCGGGCGGTCGCCGAGGTGTACGCGAGCGACGACGCGAAGAAGAAGTTCGTGACCGACTTCGTCGCGGCGTGGGACAAGGTCATGAACCTGGACCGGTTCGACCTCGTCTGATCGGTCCCCAGGAGTAGGACCGGCGGAGGACCGCTGTACGACCGGCGCCCCATGCGTACGCAGGGGGCGCCGGTTAGCGTCGGCGCACATGCAGACCACGAACACCGCTCGCCGCGACACACAGGCGCGTCGGCGCGACACCCTTGAACGCCTCGGCACCGAGCGGGACATATGGCTCTCGACGGCCCACCCTGACCACGGACCGCACCAGGTGCCCCTCTGGTTCCTGTGGGACGGCCGGGCGGTCTGGATGTGCACCGCCGCGACGTCCGCGACCGCGCGGAACGTCCGTGCGGAACCGCGGGTGCGCCTGGCCCTTGCGGACACCTCCGATGTGGTGCTGATCCAGGGGGAAGCGGAGCACTTCCCGGCTCGGGCCGTCCCCCGGAGCGCGGCGGACGCCTTCGCCGACAAGTTCGGCTGGGACCCTCGTACCGAGGACAACCCCTATCTCTACCTGCGGGTGTCGCCGACGGTCGTGCGCTCCTGGCGCGGTGAGCCGGAGCTGCGCGGACGCGTCATCATGCGCGACGGGGCGTGGCTGGAGTAGACCGTCGTCGGGTCAGGCCTCGCTGATGGTGGAGGCCACGAACATCTTCGTCACCGTGCCGTCGTCGCCGACCACGTCGCGCACGTGCCGGAAGCCGAGCCGGGCGGCGAGCGTCAGACTCGCCGTGTTCCCGGCGCCGACCATGCCGTAGACCTCCTTCAGGCCCAGATGGTCGGCGGCGTGGCGCAGCAGGCCGACGACGATCTCGGCGCCGAAGCCACGCCCCCAGTACTCCGGGATCAGCGCGGTGATGACTTCGTGGCCGTCGACGTTGCCGGTCTTCTTGATCTCCGCGTGGCCGACGTAGGTGCCCTCGTGCCACAGGCCCCACACGTCGAAGAGGTTCTTCGGATAGACGTCGGTCAGGACGGCGCGGAACAGGGTGCGGATGTCGGCCTCGGGCACGCGTTCCTGGCCCATCCAACGGCACACCTCCTCGTTGCGCAGGAGGGCGACGAAGGCGTCCTCGTCCTCGGGGCGGTAGGGCGTGAACGCGAGCCGTTCGGTGCGGAGAGCAGGTGTCATGGGCGTACTCCTTGCATAGCGCGGTGTCCTCGTCAGGGGCGGTTGCGGGTCCGCCCGGACTGCCGGGCGTGATGGGCGATGTGGCGCAGGGCCTCGGCGAACTCCTCGGCGACGCGGCGCACGGTGGCCGTGTCGTGGCGGCCCGGGCGGTGGTGCCAGGTGAAGGCGAGGCGCCCGTCCTGGACCGCGCCCACGACCTCGATCGGGTGTGAGCCGCTGTCGCGGGGGTCGTGGTCCTGGCCGAAGGAGCCGTGCTCGGTACGCACCAGGCCGCTGCCGTCGGCGGCGGGACGGGCGTCCCACTGGCCGAGGTAGTTGAACACCACCTGCCCGTGCGCCGCCGCGCCGAGCCGCTCGCGGACCTCGGGCGGGCCGTAGGTGCGCAGGGCCCCGAAGCCGATTCCGTTGCCGGGCACGGCGCGCAGCTGGCGGCGCACCGACTTCACCAGGGTCCGCCAGTCGCGGGCGGGCCCGAGGTCGTCGGGGTCGGGGACGTCGAGGGCGACCGGGTGGACGGTGGTGAACCAGCCGACGGTGCGGGAGAGGTCGACGTCGTCGAGCACGTCCTCGCGGCCGTGGCCTTCGAGGTCGAGGCGGACCCGGTCGTGGCCCGTCCAGCGGGCCAGGGCCAGGGCGAGCGCGGCGAGCAGGACGTCGTTGACGCGGGTGCGGTAGGCCGTCGGGGCCGAGCGCAGCAGGGCCGTCGTGTCCTCCTCACCCAGGTCCACGGTGAGGGCGAGGGTCTCTCCCTCGTCCGCTGCGGGCTCGCCGGTGGCCGGGAGCTGCTCGGCGGTCACCGCCTGTTCCCAGTACGGCAGTTCGTGGTCGAGGCCGCCCTCGGCGACGTGTGCGGCGAGCCGCAGGGACCAGTCCCGGAAGGAGGTGGTGCGCTCCCCCAGGGCGACGGGTGCGCCGTCCAGGGCCTGCTGGTAGGCGGCGTGCAGGTCGTCGGAGAGGATCCGCCAGGACACGGCGTCGATGACCAGGTGGTGGGCGACCAGGAGGAGGTAGACCGGGCGGTCCGCGTCACCGGTGAACAGGGCCGCCCGCAGCAGCGGGCCGCGGCCGAGGTCGAATCCGGTGTGCAGGTCGTCGGCGGCCTTCTCCATGGCGGCGTCGGCGGCTTCGGGCGACCGCCCTGTCAGGTCGCACTGGACGAGCAGCTCGTCGACGTCCCCGTCGGCCGGCGGCGGGTTGAACTGGTGCCAGCCGTCGGCGTCGTGGGTGAAGCGCATGCGCAGGGCGTCGTGGTGCTCCAGGAGGGCGCCGAGCGCGCGGCGCAGGGCCGCCGGGTCGGGCGCGGTGCCGAGTTCGAGCAGCGCCGACTGGTTGAAGTGGTGGTGGCTGGTGCGCGGGGTGGTCAGGAACCACTCCTGGATGGGGGTGAGCGGCACGTCGCCGGTCACCGGGCCTTCGTCGTCGGTGGCGTGCGGGGCGGTGCTCACGACACCGGCGAGCTCGGCCACGGTCTGGTGCGTGAACAGGTCGCGGGTGGCCAGGTGCAGGCCGTCGCGCCGCAGCCGCGACACCACCTGCATGCTGAGGATGGAGTCGCCGCCGAGCAGGAAGAAGTTGTCGTGCGCGCCGACGTCGTCCACGCCGAGGACGTCGGACCAGATGCGGGCGATGCGGCGTTCGGTGTCGGTGCGCGGCGGGACGTACGGCCCGGTGGCGGTGTGCGCGGGCCCGGGGTCGGGCAGGGCGCGCCGGTCGGTCTTGCCGTTGGGGGTCAGCGGCAGCCGCTCCAGGGGGACGAACACGGTCGGGACCATGTGCGGCGGGAGCAGTCCGCCGAGGTGTTCGCGCAGTTCGGCGGGGTCGAGGCCGTCGGCCGCGCCGTCGGTGGGGACGACGTAGGCCACGAGGCGGTCGTGGGCTCGGGCCTGCTGTCCCCCGGCCTGCCCCTCGGCCCGTCCCTCTGCGCGTACGACGACGACGGCGTCGCGCACCGTTGCGGCGCGGCGCAGCGCGCTCTCGATCTCGCCCGGTTCGATCCGGAAGCCGCGCAGCTTGAGCTGCTCGTCGGCGCGGCCCGCGAAGCGCAGGGCGCCGTCGGTGCCCCAGCGCACCAGGTCGCCGGTGCGGTACATGCGCTCCCCCGGCGCGCCGAACGGGTCGGCGAGGAAGCGGGCGGCGGTCAGGCCCGGCCGGTTGAGGTAGCCCCGCGCGAGACCGGGGCCCGACACGTACAACTCGCCGGTCACGCCGGGCGGGACGGGCCGCAGGGCCGCGTCGAGGACGTACACGCGGGTGGCGCCGGCCGGGAGGCCGATGGGCGGGGCGCCGGCTCCGGGGCTCAGGGGGCCGGTCCAGGTGGCGACGACGGTGGCTTCCGTGGGCCCGTACGAGTTGATCATCCGGCGGCCGGTGGCCCACCGCTCGACGAGGTCGGGCGGGCAGGCCTCGGCGCCGACGATCAGGGTCCGCAGGCTCGGCAGGGTGCCTGCGGTCCCGGGCGGCACCGTGGCGAGGACGCCCGGCGGGATCAGCGTATGGCTGATGCGGCGCTCGGCGAGCACGTGGGCGAGACGCTCGCCGACCAGCGGCCCTTCCTCGCCCGCGACGAGGGCCGCCCCGCTGAGCAGGGAGGAGCACAGTTCCAGGACGGAGGCGTCGAAGCTGGGCGAGGCGAACTGGAGCACCCGGTCGCCGGGGCCCACGGCGTACTGCTCGGCGGCGGCCGCGGCGAAGCCCGCGAGGCCCCGGTGGGGCACCACGACGCCCTTGGGCGTGCCGGTGGACCCGGAGGTGTAGATGACGTACGCCGGGTGGGCGCAGGTGAGTGCGGCGGTGCGGTCGGCGTCGGTGGGCGCGGTGTCCGGCCCCTGGCCTGCCCACACGTCCGCCGGGTCGTCGAGGACCAGCAGGGCGCCCGCGTCGCGGATCATGAACTCCCTGCGCTGCTCGGGGTAGTCCGGGTCGACGGGCAGGAAGGCGCCGCCGGCCTTGGTGACGGCGAGCTGCGCCACCACCGTCTCGGCGGCGCGCGGCAGGGCCAGGGCCACGATCCGCTCGGGTCCGACCCCGCGGGCGATGAGGCGGTGGGCGAGCCGGTTGGCGGCGCGGTCCACGTCCGCGTACGTCAGCTGCGCGTCCCCGTGCGCCAGCGCGACCGCGTCGGGTGTGCGGGCCACCTGCCGCTCGAACAGCTCCGGCAGCGTCGCCGCGGGCACCGGCAGGGCCGTGCCGCGGCCCCGGTCCAGCTGGGTCTTCAGCTCCTCGCCCGAGGCCAGGGGCAGCGCGCCCAGGGTGCGGTGCGGATCGTCGGCGACGGCCGTCAGGAGCGTGCCGAGCTGGTCGGCCATCCGGTCGGCGGTCGCCGCGTCGAACAGGTCGGTGTTGTACGTGAGGACGCCGTGCAGCGCGCCGGAGTCCGTCTCGGCGAACTCCAGGGTGAGGTCGAACGCCGCGTCCTGGAGCTCCGACTCCACGTCGAAGACGTCGAGGCCCGGCAGGTCGAGGTCGGCGGACGGCGTGTTCTGCAGGACCACCATGACCTGGAAGAGCGGGGTGCGGCTGGTGTCGCGCACCGGCTGCACCTCGTCCACGACCTGCTCGAACGGCACGTCCTGGTGCGCGAACGCGGCCAGGACCGTCCGGCGCACCTCGGCGAGGAACTCGGGGAAGGGCCGGTCGCTCTCGACGCGGGAGCGCAGGACGAGGGTGTTGACGAAGAACCCGATCAGGTGCTGGACCTCGGCCCGGTCGCGGCCCGACGTGACGGTGCCGACGGCGATGTCACGGCTGCCGGACAGCCGGGCGAGGTAGGTCTGCGCGGCGGCGACGAGCGTCGTGAACAGGGTGGTGCCCTGGTCCCTGCCGACCTGGGCGAGGCGGCGCGCGGTCCGGGGCGGCAGGACCAGGCGGGCGGTCGCGCCGCTGTGGGTGCGCACCGCGGGGCGTGGCCGGTCGGTGGGCAGGTCGAGCGGCGTGGTGCCGGCCAGGTGCTCCTTCCAGTAGGCGAGCTGGTCGTCGGCGCCGGACGTGGTGCGCTGCCAGTGGGCGAAGTCGGCGTAACTCACGTCCAGGGGCGGCAGGTTCCCGGTGGCCGTGCCGAGGGCGGTCCGGTAGAGGTGGGCCAGGTCGCCGGTGAGCACGGCGGTGGACCAGCCGTCGGTGATGATGTGGTGCAGGGTCAGGGTCAGGACGTGCTCGTCGTCGGCGAGGCGGACGAGGCCGGTGTGCAGGAGGGGGCCGCGGCGCAGGTCGAACGGGCGGGTGCGCTCGGCCGTCAGGAGTGCGTCCAGCTGTTCCGTGCGGTCCTGCTCGCCCAGGTGGGACAGGTCGTGCAGCGGCAGCGGCACCTCCTGCGGCGCGTGGACGCGCTGCACGCCGTGGCCGTCGATCGAGTCGAAGGTGGTGCGCAGCGACTCGTGCCGGGCCACCAGGTCGCACAGGGCGGTGGCGAGGGCGCCGGTGTCGAGGCGGCCGCGCAGGCGCAGGGCGAGCGCGGTGACGTACTCGCTGCTGCCGGGCGCGAACTCCTCCAAGAACCACAGGCGTTGCTGGGCGTACGACATGGGGGCCGCCGTGTCGCGGGCGATCCGGGTGATGGCCGGTCCTTCGGCGCTCCGGTGGTCGGCGAGCAGGGCGGCGAGCGCGGCGGGGGTCGGGTGGGTGAACACCTCGCGCGGTGACAGCTGCGTGCCGAACTCCTCGGCCAGGCGGGAGGCCAGGCGGATGGAGAGGATCGAGTCGCCGCCGAGGGCGAAGAAGTCGTCGTCGACCCCGGGCCGGTCCGTGCCGAGGACGTCCGCGAAGACGTCGGCGGTGCGGCGCTCGGCCTCGGTGCGGGGTGCGACGCGCGGGCCGCGGTCCGCGCCGGTGTCCGCGTCCGGTGCCGGGAGCGCCGCCCGGTCCACCTTGCCGTTGGCGCTGAGCGGGAGGGCGGCGAGCGGGACGAACGCGGACGGGACGAGGTAGTCGGGCAGCGTGCGGCGGGCGTGGTCGCGCAGCTGCTCCGGGTCGTCGCCCGCCGGGCCGACGAGGTAGGCGACCAGGCGGCGGGCGCCGGTCCTGTCCTGGCGGGCGAGGACCGTGACGTCGGTGACGCCGGGGTGGGCCGCGAGGGCGGCCTCCGCCTCGCCGGGCTCGACCCGGAACCCGCGGATCTTCACCTGGTCGTCGGCGCGGCCGAGGAAGACGACCGTGCCGTCGGGGTTGCGGCGCGCCAGGTCGCCGGTGCGGTACATGCGGGTGCCGGGCGGGCCGTAGGGGTCGGCGAGGAAGCGGGCCGCGGTCTCGCCCGGGCGGCCCAGATAGCCGCGGGCCACGCCCTCGCCCGCCAGGAACAGCTCGCCCGCGCAGCCCGGCGGGACCTGCCTCAGGCGGGCGTCGAGGACGTGGACGCGCATGTCGTCGAGGGGGCGGCCGATCGGCACGGTGTCGGGCACCGTCGCCGCGTCGGTGAGGGCGAACGACGTCGCGAAGGTGGTGGTCTCGGTGGGGCCGTAGCCGTCCACCACGGTCAGGCCGGGGCAGGCGGCGAGGACCCGGCGCACGGCCGCGGCGGGGACGACGTCACCGCCGGTCCACACCTGACGCAGCCCGGCGAAGCAGTCCGGGGCGTCCTGGGCCAGGAGGCGGAACAGACCGGCGGTGACCCACAGGGCGGTCAACCCGCCGCCGTCACCGGTGCGTTCGGCGTCCCTCAGGGATGCGTCCCCACCGGCGAGGCGGCGCAGCAGCGGCGCGTCCACCGTCTCGCCGCCCGGCGCCACGACCACGCAGCCGCCGGTCAGCAGCGGCGCCCACACCTCGAACGTGGCGGCGTCGAACGCGACCGGCGAGTGCAGCAGCACGCGTGCGCAGGCACCGTCCGCGAAGCGGCTGTCGGTGGCGAGCGACGCCACGTCGCGGTGGCGGGCGCCCACGGCCTTGGGCAGTCCGGTGGACCCGGAGGTGAACATCACGTAAGCGAGCCGGTCGGGCTCCGCGGGCGGGCCCGCAGGGCCCCCGTCGGGCGCGGTGCGCGCGGCGGCGACGTCCCCGGCGGTGAGCCGTGCCGTGGCGCCCGCCTGGTCGAGCAGGACGCGGCGCCGCTCCTTTGGCGCGCGGGCGTCGAGCGGCACGTAGGCGCCGCCCGCCTTGAGCACCGCGAGCTGGGCCACCACGAGTTCCACGGAGCGGTCCATGAGCAGCGCCACCCGGTCCTCGACGGCAAGTCCGCCGGTGACCAGCGAGGACGCCACGCGGTCCGACCAGTCGGCGAGTTGACCGTAGGTGACCTGCCGGTCGCCGTCGCGCAGGGCGGGCGCGTCCGGGGTGCGGCGGGCCTGCTCGGCGAACAGGTCGACGGGGGTGCGCGGCGGTGCCTGGCGGGCGGTGGAGTGCCACTGTCCGAGCAGGGCGCGGTCCTCGGCGGTGAGCAGGTCCAGGTCGTCGGCCGTGCCGTCGAAGCCGTCGGCGAACCGGGTGAGCAGGGCGGCGAGGCGGGCCGCGGCGCGTTCGACCGTGGCGCGGTCGAAGAGGCGGGCGTCGTAGGCGAGGTCGAAGCCGAGCCGGTCGCTCAGGTGGGCGCGCAGGCACAGCGGGAAGGTCGTGGCGTCGTCGGCGCGCACCTCCTCCACCCCTACGCCGGTCCGGGCCGTGGCCGACTCGTCGACGGGATAGTTCTCGAACACCACCATGCTGTCGAAGAGCGCCTCGCCCGCCGGGACGTCGCTGAGCGCCTGGACGCGGGGCAGCGCGAGGAAGTCGAAGCGCCGGGCGTCGCTCTGCTCCTCCTGGAGGGAGCGCAGCCAGGGCAGCACCCCGCCCTCGGGCAGGCGTACGCGGGTGGGCACGGTGTTGATGAACATGCCGACCATGGAGTCCACGCCGGGCAGCTCGGCGGGGCGGCCGGAGACCGTCGTGCCGAACACCACGTCGCGGCGCCCGCTGTAGCGGCCGAGCAGCAGCGCCCAGGCGGCCTGCACCACGGTGTTGACGGTCAGTCCGCTGCGGGCGGCCGTCTCCCGCAGGCGCCGTGAGACGGGCTCGGTCAGCTCGTGCTCGACGGCCGCGTCGGAGCGGGCGCGGTGCGCCTCGGCGGGGGTGTGGTCGTAGGGCAGCGGGGTGCGCGCGGTGAAGCCGGCGAGGGTGTCGGCCCAGTACCGCTCGGCGGCGTCCTCGTCCTGCTCGGCGAGCCAGCGCAGGAAGTCCGCGAAGGGGCGGCGCACCGGCGCGGCGGCATCCGGTCCGCCGGTGAGCGCTGCTCCGCCGGTGAGCGCGGCGTAGCGCTCGCACACCTCGGTGAGCAGCTGCCCGCTGCTCCAGCCGTCCAGGATGAGGTGGTGCGACGACCACAGCAGCAGCACTTCGTCGCCGGGCAGGGCGGCCACGGTGACGCGGGTCAGCGGGGCCGTGGTCAGCTCCATGCCCGCCGCGCGGTCGTCGGCCAGCAACTGCTCGGTCGCCGCGGCGTACTGAGCGGGCGTCAGGTCGCGCCAGTCCAGGTGGGTGACGGGCACCTGCGCGCGGTGGTGCACGAGCTGCACCGGGTGCGGCAGGCCCTGCCAGTGGACGCTGGTGCGCAGGGCCGGGGTGCGGTCGGCGACCTGCTGCCAGGCCGTGGCGAGCGCCCGCGGGTCGGCGACGCCGGAGAGCCGGACCGCCGTGCGGTCGAAGTAGGCGCCCGCGGTGTCGACCAGGCCGTGGAAGAGCATGCCGGACTGCAGGGGCGTCAGCGGCAGGACGTCCGCGACGTGGCGGCCGTCGCCCACGAGCCGGTCCAGGTGCTCCTGGCCGAGGCCGGCGAGCGGGAAGTCGGACGGGGTGCGGCCGCCCGCGTCCGGGCGGGCGCAGTGCGCCACGATGTCGTGGAGCGCCGCGCTGGTCTCCTCGGCCAGGCCGCGCACGGTGGCCGCGTCGTAGACGGCGGTCGGGTAGGTGAAGCCGAGTTCGAGGCGGCCGTCGTGGACGGCGCCGGTGATGTCGAGGAGGTAGGGCCGCGCCTCGTCGGGGTCGGTGTCGCGGCCCGCCGGGGGCAGGGCGGCGCGGTAGAGGCCTTCGGCGGTGCCGACGCCCGCGTCCCACTGCCCGTGGTAGTTGAATCCGACCTGCGGCGCCGGGGCGTCGGCGAGCGGGCTTCCGGGCAGCAGATGGCGCAGCGCGCCATGGCTCAGGCCGTGCAGCGGGACCGCGCGCAGCTGCTCCTTGACCGAGCGCAGCGTGTCGCGCCAGGGCGCGTGCGGGTCGACGGTCAGGGCGAGCGGGTACTCGGCGGTGAACCAGCCGACGGTCCGCGACAGGTCGATGTCGTCCGCGCCGCCTGTACCACCTGTGCGGCCTGAGCCGCCCGGGCCGTCGAAGAGGTCCTCGCGGCCGTGCCCCTCCACCCCGATGAGGACGCGGTCGTGCCCGCACCAGCGGGCCAGGGTGCGGCCGAGGGCGCTGAGCAGCACGTCGTTGACCTGCGTGCGGTAGACGTCGGGGACGTGGCGCAGCAGCGCGTCGGTGGCGTCGGGCTCCAGCGTGACGGTGACGGTGGCCGCGCCGCCGTGGGTGTTGGGCCCTGACCGGCCCGCGGGCAGGTCGGCCGGGGCGGTGGTACGCGTCCAGTACTCCAGGTCGGCGTCCAGGGCGCCGGAGCGGGTGTGCTCTTCGAGGCGCGCCGCCCAGTGGCCGTACGCGGTGCCCACCGGGGGCAGTTCGGGGGTCCGCCCGGCCGCGGCGGCCGCGTGGGCGGTCTCCAGGTCGGCGAGCAGGATGCGCCAGGACACGCCGTCCACGACCAAGTGGTGGACGGTGACGAGGAGTTGGGCGGGCCGGTCGGGTCCGCGGTCGAAGACAAGGACCCGCACGACCCGGCCCTCGGTGGGGTCGAGCGAGGCCTGGGCCGCGTCCGCCGCGCGCTGCACCTCCGCTTCGAGGTCCGCGCCGTCCAGGCCGGTCACGTCGTGGTGGGTGTGGATCCCGTCGGGCGCCTCCGGCAGGAGCTCCTGGCGCCAGCCGTCGTCGGTGTGGCGGAACCGGGTGCGCAGGGCCGCGTGGTGGCGTACGAGGGTGTCGACCGCCTGGCGCAGGGCGGGCAGGTCGGTGCCGGGGGCCAGTTCCAGGCGCTGGGTCATGGTGAACCGCAGGGCGTCACCGGCGCCGCGGCCGTCGAGGTACCAGCGCTGGATGGGGGTGAGCGGCGCGTCGGCGGGCGGGGCGGCGCCCGTGGCGGCCGGGCGGGGCGTCGCCTCGGTGGCGCACAGGGCGAGTTCGGCGACCGTCCGGTGGCGGAAGACGTCCTTGGTGGTCAGGGCGAGTCCGGCCTGCCGGGCGCGGGAGACGATCTGGATGCTGAGGATGGAGTCGCCGCCGAGCGCGAAGAAGTCGTCCCGCGCGCCCACCCGTTCGACGCCGAGGACCTGCGTCCAGATGGCGGCCAGGCACTCCTCGGTGCCGGGGCGCGGGGCCACGTACGGCGTGGCGCTGTCGGGCTGCGCGGGCGGGGCGGGCAGGGCGCGCCGGTCGGTCTTGCCACTGCTGGTGCGCGGGATGCGGGCCAGCGGGACGAAGGCCTGGGGCACCATGTGGTCGGGGAGCGTCCCGCGCAGGCGTACCCGCAGGTCGTCGTGTGACGGGGCGGTGTCCCCCGCGGGCACCAGGTAGGCCACGAGCAGGGCGCGCCCGGCGTGTTCGCGGGCGGTCACCACGGCCTCGGTGACGTCCGGGTGGGCCACCAGGGCGGCCTCCACCTCGCCGGGTTCGATGCGGAAGCCGCGGATCTTGATCTGTTCGTCGGCCCGGCCCAGGAACTCCAGGAGGCCGTGGGCGTCCCAGCGCGCGCGGTCGCCGGTGCGGTACATCCGCTGCCCCGGCGCCCCGAAGGGATCGGCGAGGAAGCGGTCGGCGGTCAGGTCCGGGCGGTTCAGATAGCCGCGGGCCACCTGGGCGCCCGCCAGGTACAGCTCGCCCGGTGTGCCGGGCGGCACCGGCCGCAGCGCGCCGTCGAGGACATAGGCGCGCAGGCCCCGGCCGGGGCGGCCGATGACCGGGTGCTCGGGCCGGTCGGCGGCGCGGCCGTAGACGGCGTCGACGGTGCACTCGGTGGGCCCGTACACGTTGTACGCGGTGACGCCGATGTCCTGTGCGGCGCACAGGTCGCGCCAGGTGTCGGTGCCGACCGGCTCACCGCCCACGAGGAGCACGCGCGGGTGGTGGCAGCCGGGGGCGAGGAGTCCGGCGGCGGTGAGTTCGCGCAGGAAGGACGGGGTGACGTTGACCAGGTCAAGGGCGCTGTCGGCGACCTGGGCGCAGAAGGCCTCCGGGTCCAGGCGCACGTCCTCGTCGACGAGGTGGACCTCTTGGCCGAGGGCGAGCAGCAGCGGCCCTTCCCAGGAGGTGTCGAAGGAGAACGAGGCGCTGAGCGCGGCCTTCAGCCGCCGTCCGTCGGCGGTGTGCGGCGCGACGAGCCCGTCTTGGTGGTCGTGGCAGAGGCTGACCAGCTGGCGGTGTTCGACGGCGACGCCCTTGGGGCGGCCGGTGGAGCCGGAGGTGTAGATGACGTACGCGGTGTGCTGCGGGCGCAGCGGTGCGAGCCGGTCCGCGTCGGTGGGGTCGTGGGCGGGCAGCCGGTCCCAGGGCACCTCGCGCAGGGCGTCGGCGGTCAGGAGCGTGCGCGGCGCGGCGTCGTCGAGGAGGAAAGCGACGCGTTCCTCGGGGAGTTCCGGGTCGAGGCAGAGCAGGGTGGCGCCCGCCTTCAGGACGGCGAACACGGCGACCAGGAGGTCCGAGGTGCGCGGCAGGCGGACGGCGACGGTCCGCTCCGGTCCCGCGCCCAGCGTGACGAGGTGGTGGGCGAGGCGGTTGGCGCGGTCGTTGAGGGCGGCGAAGTCGAGCGTGGCGTCGCGGGCCACCAGGGCGGTGGCGCCCGGGGTGCGCGCGGCCTGCGCCTCGAACAGGGCGGGGAAGGTGGTGTCCGCCGCGGGCAGCCGGTCGCCCTGCCACGCTTCGAGGACCTGGTGGCGCTCGGCGGCCGTCATCAGCGGCAGCGCGCCCGCCGCCAGGTCCGGGTCATCGGCGACCGCTTCGAGGAGCAACCGCAGCCGTGCGGCCAGGCGTTCGGCGGTGCCTGCGTCGAACAGGCCGGTGTTGTACTCCAGGTAGCCGGTGAGGCCGCCGTCGCGCTCCGCGAAGTCGAAGGCGAGGTCGAAGGTGGCGTGCCGCACCGGCGGGGTGACGGGCTCGGCGTCCAGGCCCGGCAGGTGGGGCACGTCGGCGCCCAGGTTGTGCAGGGCCACCATGACCTGGAACAGGGGGGTGCGGCTCGTGTCGCGCTCGGGTTCCAGGTCGTCCACGAGCTGCTCGAACGGCACGTCCTGATGGGCGAACGCCTCCAGGACGGTGGTGCGCGCCTCGGCGAGCAGCGCACGGAACGACCGGTCCGGGCGGATGCGGCCGCGCAGCACCAGTGTGTTGACGAACATGCCGACCACGTCGTGGAGTTCGGCCCGCTCCCGGCCCGCGGTGACGGTGCCGACGGCGACGTCCTCCTGGCCCGCCCAGCGGGAGAGCAGCACCTGGCAGGCGGTCAGCAGCGTCATGTAGAGGGTGGCGTCGGTGTCGCGGCCCGTCGCGCGCAGCCGCTCGGTCATCCCGGCGGGCAGGTCGAAGGTGACCAGGGCGCCGTCGCGGGTGCGGACGGCGGGGCGCGGCCGGTCGGTGGGCAGCTCCAGCGGAGCCAGGCCGTCCAGGGTGGCGCGCCAGTAGGCGAGTTGCTCGTCGGCGCGGTCGGTGCGGGCGCGCTGCCAGGCGGCGTAGTCGGCGTACCGGACGGGCAGTTCGGGCAGCGCGGGGCGACGGTCCTCCAGGGCCGCCGCGTACAGCTCGGCCAGGTCACGGCCGATGACGCCGCCCGACCAGCCGTCGGTGGCGATGTGGTGGACGGCCAGGACGAGCACGTGCTCGTCGTCGGCCAGGCACGCGAGCCGGGCGCGCAGCAGGGGCCCGGTGGCGAGGTCGAAGGGGGTGGCGGCCTCGCGTTCGAGGAGGGCGTCGAGCTCGGCGGTGCCGCTGAGTTCGGTCACCGGCAGGTCCACGGGGTGCGGCGGGTGCACGAGCTGCCGGGCGTGGCCGTCCTGTTCGGCGAACGTGGTGCGCAGGGCCTCGTGCCGGGCGACCAGGCCGTCCAGGGCGGTGCGCAGGGCGGTCCGGTCGAGGCGGCCGCGGAGCCGCAGCACGGACAGGGTCGTGTACTCGGTGCTGCCCGGCTCGAAGCGGTCGAGGAACCACAGGCGCTGCTGGGCGTACGACAGCGGCAGCGGCGCGTCCGGGTCCGCCGCCGGGATGGCGTCGGCCGGTGCGCTCCCGTCGTCGGCCGGGTCGCCGAGGGCGGCGGCCAGGGCGGACACCGTCGAGTGGGTGAAGAGCAGCCGGGGCGAGACGTCCGCGCCGAAGGCCGCGCGCAGCCGGGAGGTGACGCGGACGGCGAGGATGGAGTCGCCGCCGAGGGCGAAGAAGTCGTCGTCGGCGCCCACGTCGTCCGTGTCGAGGACGTCCGTCCAGGCGGCGGCGACCGCGCGCTCGGCGGGGGTGCGCGGCGCGGTGCGGCCGGTGCTCGTGGCGAAGCCGTCGGGGCCGGGTGCGGGCAGGGCGCGCCGGTCGAGCTTGCCGTTGACGGTCAGGGGCAGGGCCGTCAGCGGGACGTAGGCGGCGGGCACCATGTGCGCGGGAAGCAGCCGCTCCAGATGCGCGCGGAGGTCGGCGGCGGACGGCGCCGCGTCCTCGCCGGAGCCGACGACGTGGGCGACCAGGCGGCGGGTGCCGGCGGCGTCCTCGTACACGCCCACCGTGGCCGCGCCCACGCCCGGGTGGCCGTGCAGGGCGGCCTCGATCTCGCCGGGCTCGATGCGGTAGCCGCGGATCTTCACCTGCTGGTCGGCGCGGCCCAGGTACGCGAGGGTGCCGTCGGCCCGCCGGCGGGCGCGGTCGCCGGTGCGGTACATCCGCGCCCCCGGCGCCCCGAACGGGTCGGCCACGAAGCGGCTCGCGGTCAGGTCGGGCCGGCCCAGGTAGCCGCGGGCCAGGCCCTCGCCCGCCACGTACATCTCCCCGATCGCGCCGGGCGGTACGGGCGCCAGGTCGTCGTCGAGGACGTGGACGCGCAGGTCGGGTATGCCCGTGCCGATGGGGCTCGCGGCGCCGGTGCGGGCCGTGGCGCGGTCAAGCGGGGCGTATGTGACGTGCACCGTGGTCTCGGTGATGCCGTACATGTTGACCAGGCGCGGCGCGGTGTCGCCGTGGCGCGCGTACCAGTCGGCGAGGCGGTCGACGTCCAGCGCCTCGCCGCCGAAGATCACGGTGCGCAGGGCCAGGCGGTCGCCGACGCCGGGGTGTTCGGCGTCGGCGCGGGCCAGCGGGTAGAAGGCGGACGGGGTCTGGTTGAGGACGGTGACCTGTTCGTCGGCGAGCAGGCGCAGGAAGTCCTCGGGAGAGCGGGCGGTGTCGTCGGGGACGACGACGAGGCGGCCGCCGTGCAGCAGCGGGCCCCACAGCTCCCACACGGAGAAGTCGAAGGCGTAGGAGTGGAACAGCGTCCACACGTCGTGCTCGTCGAAGCCGAACCAGTGCCGGGTCCGGGAGAAGAGGCGGACGACGTTGGCGTGCGGCACGACCACGCCCTTGGGGTGGCCGGTGGAGCCGGAGGTGTAGATGGCGTAGGCCGGGCTTTCGGGCAGCGGTCGGCGGGCCGGGCCCGAGGCCGGGCGTCGGTCGAGGTCGTCGCGTACGGCCGGGTCGTCGAGGAACAGGACGGGCACGCCCGTGCCGTCGGCGTCCACGCCCGCCCGCGTGGTGGTCACCAGCGTCACCGGGGCGGCGTCGCGCAGCAGGTGGGCGACGCGTTCGGCGGGCAGCTTGGGGTCGACGGGCAGGTAGGCGGCGCCGGACTTCAGGACGGCGAGGACGGCCACCACCAGGTCGGTGGAGCGGGGCAGCGCGAGCGCCACGAACCGCTCGGGTCCGGCGCCGGCCTCGGCGAGGCGGTGGGCGAGGCGCCCGGCGGCGGCGTCGAGCGCGGCGTAGTCGAGGCGGTCGTCCCCGCAGGTCACCGCGGTGGCGTGCGGGGTGCGGGCGGCCTGGGCCTCGAACAGGTCCACCAGGGTGGCGTCCGGGCGGCCGTGCTCGGTGCCGTTGAAGTCGGTCAGGATCCGGCGCCGTTCCTCGGCGGTCGTCGACGCGAGGGCGCGCAGCGGCCGGTCGGGGTGGTCGGCGAGCTGGGTGAGCAGCAGGCACAGGCGGTCGGCGAGCGCCCGCGCGCTGTCGGCGTCGAACAGGTCCGGGTCGTAGGCCAGGTCGAAGCCGATCCGTTCGCCCTGGTAGGCGCGGAGCACGAGCGGGTAGTTGGTGGCGTCCCGCGAGGTGACGCCGACAAGCCGGACACCGGAGGCGGCCGAGCGGGCCTCGTCGAACGGGTAGTTCTCGAAGGCGACGATGCTGTGGAACAGCGGCGTGCCGGACGGCACGTCGCTGAGCGCGGTCAGCTCGGCCAGGGAGACCGCGGCGAAGCGCCGCGACTCGGCCTGTGCCTCCTGGAGTTCGCGCAGCCAGGCGACCGCCGGGCGGGCACTGTCGACGTGGACGCGGGTGGGGAGGGTGTTGATGAACATGCCCACCATGGACTCCACGCCGGGCAGTTCGTCGGGGCGACCGGACACAGTGGTGCCGAACAGGACGTCCCGCTCGGCGCTGTGCCGGGCCAGCAGCAGCGCCCAGGCGCCCTGGACCACGGTGCTGACGGTGAGCCCGGCCTCCCGGGCGGTGCGGATGAGGCGCGCGGACTCCGTGTCGGAGAGCCCGGTCGTGTGGACGCCCCCGGACCGGGCCTGGTGCGCTTCGCGCAGGGGGCGGTCCACGGGCAGCGGCGTCGGCGTGGCGAAGCCCGCGAGGACCTGGCGCCAGTGCTCCCCGGCCGCCGCGCCGTCCTGGTCGGCGAGCCAGCGCACGTAGTCGCCGAAGGGGCGGCGCACGAGCGGCTTGGCCTCGCCGCCGGTGACGAGCGCCGCGTACCGCTCGGCGACTTCGGTGAGCACCTGGGCGAGGCTCCAGCCGTCCAGGATCAGGTGGTGGGAGGTCCACAGCAGGTGCAGGCGCGCGTCGGGGAGGCGGACCAGGGTGATCCGCATCAGCGGCGCCACCGTGAGGTCGATGCCGCGCGCCAGGTCGTCGGCGCGGAGCCGGTCGAACCGTGCGGCGCGCTCCTCCTCGGCCCCTGCGCCCCCTTCTTCGGCGGCTCGCCAGTCCACGTGCGTGACCGGCACGCACACCTCGCGGTGCACGACCTGGAGCGGCACGGGGACGTCCTCCCACACCACCGACGTCCGCAGGGCGGGGGTGCGGTCGGCCACCTCCTGCCAGGCCCGGGCGAAGGCGTGCGGGTCCGCCACGCCTTCGAGGAGCAGCGCGGCCTGGTCCACGTACACGTCGTCCGCGCCGCCGACGAGCCGGTGGAAGAGCATGCCCTCCTGAAGCGGCGTCAGCGGAAGCAGGTCCTCGACGCCCCGGCCGTCGCCGACGAGGCGGTCCACGCCGGCCTGGTCGAGGCGGGCCAGCGGGAAGTCGGAGGGGGTGCGGCCGCCGGCGTCCGGGCGGGCGCAGTGCTCGGCGATCGCGGCGAGGGCGGCGGTCATGCCGTCGGCCAGGCCTTCGACGGTGGCCGTGTCGTGCACGTCCTGGCTGTAGTGCCAGGTGATCTCCAGCTCGCCGTCGGCCACCACGGCCGCGACGTCGAGGAGGTGGTCGAGGGGCTCGTCGGCCGCGATGTCCCGGCCCGGCACGTCGGCGGCCGGGGTGAAGGCACCGGCGCCCGACGTGTCCCACTGCCCGTGGTAGTTGAAGGACACCTGCGGCAGCGGCACGTCCCGCAGGGTGCGGGCGGCCGGGGCGGGCGAGCCGAGGCGGGCGAGCGCCTCGTGGCTCAGGCCGCGCCGCGGCACGGCCCGCAGGCACTCCTTCACCGCCTTGAGCGTGGCGCCCCAGTCCGGCGCGCCGACCGGTCCTGCCGGGGCGAGGGTGACGGGGTACTGGGTGGTGAACCAGCCCACCGTGCGGGCCAGGTCGAGGGGGCCGCCGACGTCCTCGCGGCCGTGTCCCTCCAGGGCCACGGTGACGCGCTCGGCTCCCGCCCAGTCGGCGAGCACCCGGGCCAGGGCGCTGAGCAGCACGTCGTTGACCTGGGTGCGGTACACGCCGGGCACGCGGCGCAGCAGCGCGTCGGTGGTGGCGCGGTCCACCCGGGTGCGGACGGTGCGCACCGATCCGGCGAGCGGCGTGCCGGGGCGGTCCACGGGCAGCGGGGTGCGCTCCTGGGCGGCCTCGGCGGTCCAGTACGGCAGGTCGTCGTCCAGGTCACCGGCGCGCACGCGGTCGGTGAGGTGGGTGGCCCAGTCGGTGAACGGCGTGGTGGCGGGCTCCAGTTGGACCGGCGTGCCCGCGGCCGCCTGTCGGTAGGCCTGCTCCAGGTCGGCGAGGAGGATGCGCCAGGAGACGCTGTCCACGGCCAGGTGGTGGGCGGTCAGGAACAGTTGGGGGCGCTCGGCCCCCGGGGGCAGCAGCAGCGCCGCGCGCAGCAGGGCGCCGGTGGCGGGGTCGAGGGTGGCGCGGGCGGCGTCGGCCGCGTTCTCCCTGGCGGCAGCGGTGTCGGCAGCACTGTCGGCGCCGGGCAGGTGGTGGCGGGTGAGGAACCCGGTGGCCGGGCCTTCGCCGGGGTGCTGCCGCCAGGTGTCGCCGGTGCGCACGAACCGGGTGCGCAGCGCCGCATGGTGGGCGACCAGCGCCTCAAGGGCCTGTTCCAGGGCCCGCTCGTCCACGTCGTGCGCCAGGTCGAGCAGCAGCGACATGCTGAAGTGCCGCAGGGGGCCGTGGGTGGTGAAGAACCAGTCCTGTACGGGGGTCAGCGGGGCGGGCCCCTCGGCGCCCGGTCGGAGGGGCGCGGGCACGGCGGCGGTGCGCTGCGCCGCGGCGGCCGCCAGGTCGGCGACGGTCTGGTGGCGGAAGACGTCCTGCGAGGTCAGGCGGAGCCCGGCCGCGCGGGCCCGGGAGACGGCCTGGATGCTGAGGATGGAGTCGCCGCCGAGCTCGAAGAAGTTGTCGGTGACGCCGACGCGGGTGATGCCGAGGACCTCGGCCCAGATGCCGGCGAGGGTCTCCTCGTCGGGGGTGCGCGGGGCGGTGAACTCCCGCTCGCGCGGGGCGGTGTCGAGGTCCGGGGCGGGCAGGGCGCGGCGGTCCAGCTTGCCGCTGGTGGTCAGCGGCAGCGCGTCGAGCACGGTGAACGACGACGGCACCATGTGGTCGGGCAGCACACGGCGGCAGGCGGCCCGGACCTCGGAGGCGGCGGGCCGCGCCGCGCCCGCCGCCACGACGAGGTAGGCGGCGAGGCGCAGATGTCCGTGCGCGTCGGGCACCGCGACGACCGCGGCCCCGGCGACGTCCGGCAGGTCGAGCAGCGCCGCCTCGACCTCGCCGGGCTCGATGCGGTGGCCGCGCACCTTCACCTGGTCGTCGGCGCGCCCGAGGTAGTCGACGCGCCCGTCGGCCGTCCAGCGGGCCAGGTCCCCGGTGCGGTACATCCGCTCCCCCGGCGTCCCGAAGGGATCGGCGGGGAAGCGGGCCGCCGTCAGTCCGGGGCGGCCCGCATAGCCGCGCGCCACCTGCGCTCCCGCCAGATACAGCTCGCCTCCGACACCGGGCGGAACGGGCTGGAGCCGCTGGTCGAGGACGTACGCCCGCACGTTGGGCAGCGGCCGGCCCACCAGCGGACGGTCTTCGCCCACGATCCGGCAGGCCAGCGCGTCGACCGTGCACTCGGTGGGGCCGTAGAAGTTGTACGCGGCCACGTCCCGGTGGGCCGCGAGCTCGCGCCACAGGCCGGGGCCGATGGCCTCGCCGCCGAGCATCAGCACGCGCGGACGGTGGCGGGGGTCGGTGAGCAGCCCGGCGGGCAGCAGCTGCCGCAGGTAGGACGGGGTGAGGTCGAGGAAGTCGACGCGGTGCTCGACGACGTACGCGACCAGGGCGGCGGCGTCGAGGCGGGTCGTCTCGTCGACCAGGTGCAGCGGATGGCCGTCGGCCATCAACAGCACGCCCTCCAGTGAGGTGTCGAAGGAGAACGACGCGGTCAGCGCCACCCGCAGCGGGCCGCCGCCCGCGTCGGCGACGAAGCCCGCGCGGTGCCCGGCGAGGAGGTTGGCCAGGGAGCGGTGCGCGACGGCGACGCCCTTGGGGCGGCCGGTGGAGCCGGAGGTGTAGAGGACGTACGCGGTGGTGTCCGGGTCCAGCGGTGCGAGCGGGTAGGTCGGGGCGGGGCCGGTGTCGGGCACGGCCCGCAGCGCTTCCTCGTCGAGGACGAAGGCCGGCCGGGCGTCGTCGAGCAGGAACCGCACGCGCTCCTCGGGCAGTGCGGGGTCCAGCGGCAGGTAGGCGGCGCCGGACTTCCACACGGCGAGCGTCGCCACGATCGCGTCGGCGGTGCGCGGCAGCCGCAGCGCCACCAGGTTCTCGGGCCCGGCGCCGCGGGCGACCAGGTGGTGGGCGAGGCGGTTGGCGCGGGCGTCGAGCGTGGCGTAGTCGAGGCGCTCGTCCCCGGCGACCAGGGCGAGGGCGCCCGGGGTGCGGGCCGCCTGTCGGGCGAACAGGTCGGGGCAGGTGGTGGCGGGGACCGGGAGCGCGGTCGCGTTCCACTCCTCGGTCATGCGCCGGGCGTCGGCCGGGGAGAGCAGGGGCAGCGTGCCCAGGGGGCGGTCCGGTTCGGTGGCGGTGGCGTCGAGGAGCCGCAGGAGCTGGTCGGCCATCCGCTCGGCCGTGGCCGCGTCGAACAGGTCGGTGCGGTACTCCAGGAGGCCGGTGAGGCCCTCGCCGTCGGGGACGAACTCCACGCTCAGGTCGAAGGTGGCGGCCCGCCGGGGCACGGTCGCCGGGGAGACGGCCACGTCCCCGAGGGCGGACGCGGCGGGCGGGTCCGGGTGCAGCAGGACCATCACGTCGAACAGCGGGTTGCGGCCCGCCTCGCGGGTCGCGCCCACGGCCTCCACCAGGCGCTCGAACGGCGTGTCGCCGTGCGCGAAGGCGTCGTTGACGGTGTCGGCGGCGGCGCCGAGCAGGTCGCGGAAGGACGCGTCGGCCGCGACGGGCGTGCGCAGCACGATGGTGTTGACGTAGAAGCCGACGGCGCGTTCCAGCTCGGTGCGGGAGCGCCCGGGGGTCAGGGAGCCGATCGTGATGTCGTCCTGCCCGGACCAGCGGGCGAGGAGCGCCTGGCAGACGGCGACCAGGGACGCGAACAGCGTGGTGTGCCGCTCGGTGGCGAGGGCGCGCAGCCGGGCCGTGGTGGCCGCGGGCACGCTGAAGGTGTGCACGGCGCCCGCCCCGGCCTCCTCGTCGCCGCGCGGCCGGTCCAGCGGAAGCCGTGGCGCCACGGCACCGGACAGCTGCCGCGTCCAGTAGCCCAGGTCCCGCTCCAGGCGGGCCCCGGACAGCTGCTCCCGCTGCCACACTGCGAAGTCCGGGTACTGCGTCGCCACGGGCGGCGGCTCCGGTGCCGCGCCCCGGGCCAGGGCCTCGTAGGCGGCGCACAGCTCGTCCAGGACGACGCCCATCGACCAGCCGTCGGTGACGATGTGATGGGCGGTCACGAGCAGCACGTGCGCGGTGCCGCCGTCCGCGGGCTCCCGCAGTAGGAGGGCGCGCAGCAGCGGGCCGGTGCGCAGGTCGAAGGGGCGCTCGTACTCGGCGAGGAGGGCCTCGTCCAGGGCGGCCGGTCCCTCGGAGTCCCGCGGCACGTCCCGTACCGGGAGCGGCACGTGTGCGGCCGGGTGCACGATCTGTACGGGCCGTCCGTCGGCCTCGTCGAACGTGGTGCGCAGCGCCTCGTGGCGCGCCACGACGGCGTCGAGGGCGCGGGAGAGGACGTCGTGGTCCAGTGCTCCGGTGAGCCGCAGCGCGACCGCGCTGTTGTAGCGGGCGTCGCCGGGCCGGAGCCGGTCGAGGAACCACAGCCGCTGCTGGGCGAACGACAGCGGCAGCGGTCCTGTCCGGTCCGCGCGCGGGATGCCCGGGCGGGCGGGCGCGCCCGCGGCCCCGGGGCGTCCTGCCGCGCCGGAGGCCGATCCTGCGGCGCGCCCCGCGAGGCGGCGGCGCAGCGCCTCCTGGAGGTCCTTCGGAAGGGCCGCTGCGCGGTCTCTCTTCTCGTTCGAAGACGTCATGATCGTGGCGGTCCTTACCGTTCGTCGTGGTCGCTGTCGCCGCGTACGGCGGCCTCGAGTTCGCTCAGCACCTGTTCCTCCACCAGGTCCGCCAGGGCGGCGACCGTGCGGTGGACGAGCACGTCCCGGGGCGTGAGGGCCACGCCGAAGGCGTCGTTGGCCCGTGAGGCGATGAGCAGGGCGCGCAGGGAGTCGCCGCCGGCCGCGAGGTAGTCGTCCTCCACGCCGACGGGCGTGTGGAGGACCTCCTCCCACAGGTCGGCCATGACCTCCTCGGTGGGGGTGCGCGGCGCGACGTGCCCGGCCGTCTCCTCCTGTCCTGCCACCGGCGCGGGCAGCGCGGACCGGTCGGTCTTGCCGTTCTCGGTGAGCGGGAAGCGGTCGAGGACGACGTAGGCCGAGGGGACCATGGGTCCGGGCAGGTCGCGCGCGGCCAGGGCCCGTAGCTCCGCGGCGCCGGGTGGTGCCGCGCCGGGTGCGGCGAGCACGTGGGCGACCAGGCGCGGCAGGCCCGGCTCGTCCTCGCGGACGCTCACCACGGCGTCGAGGACGTCCGGGTGGCGGGCGAGCACCGCTTCGACCTCGCCCGCTTCGATGCGGTGGCCGTGCAGCTTGAGCTGGTGGTCGGTGCGGCCGAGGTAGTGCAGTTCGCCGCGGGCGTCGCGGCGGACCAGGTCACCGGTGCGGTACATGCGTGAGCCCGGCGGGCCGAACGGATCGGCGGTGAACCGGGACGCGGTCAGCGCAGGACGATTCAGGTAACCCCGGGCCAACGACGGACCGCTCAGCCACAACTCCCCCGCCACACCATCGGGTACGGGCCGCAACCGCTCGTCCAGGACGTACACGCCGGTGCCGGGAAGCCGCCGCCCGATCGGCGGCGCGGAACCGTCCGCTGCCAGCGGCCCCGACCAGGTGGCGACGACGGTGGCCTCGGTCGGGCCGTAGGAGTTGACCAGGCGGTGGTGCGGCGCCCAACGGGCCACCAATTCCGGACCGCACGCATCGGCACCGACGGTGAGGGTCTTCAGGTCCGGCAGTGTGCCAGGGGTGTCCGGCGGCAGGGTGGCCAGCGCGGCCGGAGGAAGCAACGTGTGCGTAATGCGCTCACCGCGCAGCACCTCCGCCAGCTCCGCACCCAACAGCGGTCCGGACACGGGAACGACCAGGCTCGCGCCCTGCGGCAGAGACATGCACAACTCAAGCACCGACGCATCGAAACTCGGCGTGGCAAAGGCCAACACTCGGTCCCCCGGCGCCACTTGATAGTGCGCGGCTTCGGCGGCAGCGAAACCCGCCACGCCCCGGTGAGTGACCACCACACCCTTGGGCGTGCCGGTGGAACCCGACGTATAGATCACATACGCCGGATCATCCAGACGCAGCGGCCGGAGCCGATCCGCATCCGTCGGCCGCCGCTCCGGCACACCCTGCGCCGCCAACAGCTCAGCGACCCGCTCGGCGTCGACCGTGGCCGCGGGCGCCGCGTCCCGCAGCATGAACGCGACCCGCTCCGCCGGATACCCCGGGTCGACGGACAGGAAGGCGGCGCCCGCCTTCGCCACGGCGAGCTGCGCGAGGACCATGTCCGCCGAACGCGGCAGCACCAACGCCACCAGGTCACCCGGGCCCACCCCTTGGGCGATCAGCTGATGCGCAACGCGGTTCGCACGGGCCTCCACCTCCGCGAAGGACAGCAGCAGCCCCGGCGCGACCAGGGCCGTCGCCGCGGGCGTACGGTCCACCGCCGCCTCGACCAGCGCGGGCAACACCTCCGGGACGACCGGGGCGAGTTCAGGGCGCGCGGGCCCCCGCAGCAGCCGCTCCCGCTCCTCGGGCGGCAGGGTGTCCACCGCGTCCAGGCGGGTTCCGTCCGGCGCACCGGTCAGGGTGCGCAGGGTGTGGAAGAGCTGGGCGGAGAGGGAGCGGGCGGTCGACTCGTCGAAGTAGCGGGGGTCGTAGCCGAGGACGACACCCAGGCGGTCGCCCGGCAGGATCACCACGGTCAGCGGGTAGTTGGTGGCCTCACGGGCGTCGAGGTCGCGCACCTGGACGCCGTGCTCGCCCGCAGTGGTGTCGCCGACGGGGTAGTTCTCGAAGACCAGCAGGCTGTCGAACAGGGACGTCCCGGCGGGCAGTCCGCTCACGGCGTGCAGGTCGGTGAGCGGTACGTGGTCGAAGCGGCGGTCCTCGGCCCGCGCGGTCTGCGTCTCGCGCAGCCACACGTCGCACGGGGCGCCGCCGTCCACGGTGACCCGGGCGGGCAGCGTGGTGATGAACAGGCCGGTGATGGTGTCGGCGCCCGGCATGTCCGCGGGCCGCCCGGACACGGTCGTGCCGAAGCACACGTCCCGCTCGCCGCTCCACCGCGAGAGCAGCAGCGCCCAGGCCCCCTGCACCACGGTGTTGAGGGTCAGCCGGTGCCGCCGGGCGAAGTCCTGCAGCCGGTCGGTCTCGGCCTCCGTCAGGTACGCGTCCAGCCAGCTCCCGGAGCGGGCCGGGGCGCCCTGGGCGGGTCTGCGGTCGTAGGGCAGCGCGGTGGGGGCGGTCAGGTCGGCGAGCGTGCTCGTCCAGTGCTCCTCGGCCCGCGTGGTGTCGCGGGCCGCGAGCCAGGCCGCGTAGTCCGCGAACGGCCTGCGCTCCGGCAGCCGCGGCTCGTCGCCGCGGGCGAGCGCGGCGTGGCAGGCCACGACGTCCCCCAGGACGAGGAAGACGCTCCACCCGTCGAGGAGGGCGTGGTGGAAGGTCCACACCACCCGCACCTCGTCCGGGGCGAGGCGGATCAGGGCGACGCGCAGCAGCGGGACGACGTCCAGGTCGATGCCGCGGGCCTTGTCCTCGGCGAGCAGCCGCTCCAGGTCCGCGTCGCGCGCGGCGGGCGTGCGGTCGCTCCAGTCGTACTCGGTGACGGGCACGGTGACGGCGCGGCGCACGGCCTGGAGCGGTACGGGCACCCCGTCCAGGACGACGGCGGTGCGCAGCACGGGGGTGCGGTCGACGACGTGCTGCCAGGCGGCGGCCAGGGGGCGGGTGTCGGGCACGCCGTCCATGACGAACGTGATCTGCTCGACGTACAGGCCCTCGCCGGGCTCGTCCATGCCGTGGACGACCATGCCGGCCTGGGTGGGGGTGAGCGGGTAGACGTCGACCACGTCGCGTCCGCTGCCCACCACGCGGTCGACGGCGGCCTGGTCCAGCGGGGCCAGGGGGAAGTCCGACGGGGTGCGGCCGCCCGCTCCAGGTTCGGCGCAGTGCCGGGCGATGGCCCGCAGTTCGTCGGCGGTCTCGGCGGCGAGCTTGGCGACGGTGTCGCGCCGGTGCACCTCGCGCGAGTACGACCAGGTGAACTCCAGGCGCTTGTCCGTGACGCGCCCGATGACGTCGAGGAGGTGCGGGCGGTCCGCCGCGGTGTCCATGCCGCCCGCCAGGTCCCCGTACGGGGCGTGCAGGAGGCCGCCGACGGCGTTCCCGTCCTGCTGGCCCAGGTGGTCCTGCTGGCCCAGATAGTTGAAGGAGATCTGCGGCAGCGCGGGCAGGTCCGCGCCCGCGGTGGGGTGCAGGTGGCGCAGGGCGCCGTAGCCCAGGCCGCCGTGCGGCACGGCGCGCAGGCTCTCCTTGACGGACTTCAGCGCCGTGCCGGTGTCCGCGTCGCGGGGTACGTCGAGCGCGACGGGGAACACGCTGGTGAACCAGCCGACGGTGCGGGAGAGGTCGACGTCGTCGAAGAGCTCCTCGCGGCCGTGGCCCTCCAGGGTCACGGTCACGCGGTCCCGTCCCGTCCAGCGGGCCAGGACCCGGCCCACGGCGCACAGCAGGACGTCGTTGACGCGGGTGCGGTAGACGTCCGGCACGTCCTGGAGGAGCTGCCGGGTCTCCTCGCTGTCGAGGCTCACCGTCACCGACTCCTCGCTGTCGGCGGTGTTCGCACCGGGCAGGTCGGTCGGCAGGACCTGGTCGGTGGGCACGTTGCGCCAGTGGTCGAGCTCGGCGTCGAAGCCTCCGGCGCCGGTGTGCGCGGCGAGCCTGCGGGCCCAGGCCTGGAAGGAGGTCGTCTTCGGCCCGAGGTCCGGCGGGTTTCCGGCGCGCAGCGCCCGGTAGGCGGTGTCGAGGTCCGCCAGGATCAGGCGCCAGGACACCGCGTCCACCACCAAGTGGTGCGCGGCGAGCACCAGGACCGGCCGCGGCTCACCGGCGGAGCGGCACAGCGCGGCCTTGAGCAGGGGTCCGGTGGCGAGGTCGAAGCCCGCGCACAGGTCGTCGACGAGTTGGTCCGGCACCTCGCCCGGCAGGTCGTGCACCTCCACCTCGACGGCCGCGCCCGGCGCGGTGCCGTGCTGGCGGCGTGCCCCGTCGTCGTCCGGCGGGAAGCGCAGGCGCAGCGCGTCGTGGTGGTCCTGGACCGCGGCGAGTGCGGCGCGCAGCACGCTCTCGTCGGTGTCGGCGGCCAGCCGGTAGGAGACCGCCTGGGTGAGGCGTGCCGGATCGCCGGTGAGCGTGTCGAACAGCCAGTGCTGTACCGGCGTGAGCGGGGCCTCGCCGATCACAGCACCTTGTTCGGCGGCGGTCACGGCGGCGGGCAGGTCCTCCGCCGCGGCGGCGAGTTCGGCGATCGTCTGGTGGCGGAACAGGTGCCGCGGCGTCAGGGCGAACCCGGCTCTGCGGGCCGCGGCGACGATCTGGATGCCGAGGATGGAGTCCCCGCCGAGGGCGAAGTAGTTGTCCTGGGCGCCCACGTCGGGTACGCCGAGGACCTCGGACCAGATCGCGGCGAGCGTCTTCTCGGTCTCGGTGCGCGGCGGGCTGCCGCCCCCGTCGGCCGGGGCGGACCACACCGGTTCGGGCAGCGCCTGCCGGTCGAGCTTGCCGCTGGGTCCGAGCGGAAGGCGCTCCAGCGGTACGACGACCGCGGGGACCAGGTGGTCGGGGAGGGTGCGGGCGAGGAAGTCGCGCAGTGCGGCGGGGTCCGGGGTGCCGGTGTCGCGCGGCACGGCGTACGCCACGAGGCGGCGGTGGCCGTCGCGCTCCACCACGCGGGCGGCGGCCGCGGCCACGTCCGGGTGCCCGGCCAGGGCCGCCTCCAGCTCGCCCAGTTCGATGCGGAAGCCCCGCACCTTCACCTGGTGGTCGGTGCGGCCGAGGTAGTGCAGCTCCCCGTGGGCGTCGCGCCGGACCAGGTCACCGGTGCGGTACATGCGTGAGCCCGGCGAGCCGAACGGATCAGCGGTGAACCGGGACGCGGTCAACGCCGGACGATTCAGGTAACCCCGGGCCAACGACGGACCACTCAGCCACAACTCCCCCGCCACACCATCGGGCACCGGCCGCAGCCACTCGTCGAGGACGTACACGCGAGTGCCGGGCAACCGCCGCCCGATCGGCGGCGCGGAACCGTCCGCCGCCAGCGGCCCCGACCACGTAGCCACCACCGTCGCTTCGGTGGGCCCATAGGAGTTGACCAGGCGGTGGTGCGGCGCCCAACGAGCCACCAACTCCGGACCGCACGCATCGGCACCGACGGTGAGGGTCTTCAGGTCCGGCAGCGTGCCAGGAGTGTCCGGCGGCAGGGTCGCCAGCGCGGCCGGAGGAAGCAACGTATGGGTGATGCGCTGTGTCCGGAGCACATCCGCCAGCTCCGCCCCGAGCAAGGGGCCGGGCGCGGGAACGACCAGGCTCGCACCCTGCGGCAGGGACATGCACAACTCAAGCACCGACGCATCGAAACTCGGCGTCGCAAAGGCCAACACCCGATCCCCCGGCGCCACTTGATAATGCGCAGTCTCGGCGGCGGCAAAACCCGCCACACCCCGATGCGTCACCACCACACCCTTAGGCGTACCGGTCGAGCCCGACGTGTAGATCACATACGCCGGATCATCCAGACGCAGCGGCCGAAGCCGATCCGCATCCGTCGGCCGCCGCTCCAGCGAACCCTGCGCCGCCAGCAGCTCAGCGACCCCCTCGGCGTCAAGCGTCACCGCAGGCGCCGCATCCCGCAGCATCAGCGCCACCCGCTCCGCCGGATACCCCGGGTCCACCGGCACGAACGCCGCCCCCGCCTTGGCTACACCGAGCTGCGCGAGGACCATGTCCGCCGAGCGCGGCAGCACCAGCGCCACCAGGTCACCCGGGCCCACGCCTTGGGCGATCAGCTGATGCGCAACGCGGTTCGCACGGGCCTCCACCTCCGCGAAGGACAGGTCCAGCCCCGGCGCGACCAGGGCCCTCGCCGCGGGCGTGCGGTCCACCGCCGCCTCGACCAGCGCGGGCAGCACCTCCGGGGCGACCGGGGCGAGTTCGGGGCGTGCGGGCCCGTGCAGCAGCCGCTCCCGCTCCCCCGGCGGCAGGACGTCCACCGCGTCCAGGCGCGTCCCGTCCGTCGCGTCGGCCAGGACGCGCAACGTGTGCAGCAGCTGCGCCGACAGGGAGCGGGCCGTCGACTCCTCGAAGCAGGCGGGGTCGTAGTCCAGGACGACGGACAGGGCGTCCCCAGGGACGACCACCACGTTGAGCGGGTAGTTGGTCGGCTGGACGTCGCGCTCCTGCTCGACGGCGAGGCCGTGCCGGGCCAGGGCACCCGTGTCGAACGGGTAGTTCTCGAAGACCACGATGCTGTCGAAGAGGTTGGTCCCGCCGGGCACCTCGCTCCAGGTCTGGATCTGCGCGAGCGAGACGAAGTCGTGTCTACGGGACTCCGACTGCGCGGCCTGCACCTCCCGCAGCCAGGCGAGGAGCCCGCGGCGCCGGTCGACGCGCACGCGGGTGGGCAGGGTGTTGATGAACACCCCGACCATCGAGGTCACTCCGGGCAGCTCGGCGGGGCGACCGGAGACGGTGGTGCCGAACACGACGTCGTCCCCGCCGCCGTACCGCGAGAGCAGCAGTGCCCAGGCGCCCTGCACCACGGTGTTGACGGTCAGGCCCGACCGCTGTGCCGTCTCCCGAAGCCGCGCCGACACGTCGGCGGCCAGCTCCGCGCGGACGGAGCCCGCGGAGGACGCGTCGTGCGCCTCGGCGGCCCGCCGGTCCCTGGGGAGCTCGGTGGGGGCCGAGAAACCGGCGAGCGCGTCGCGCCAGTACTGCTGCGCCCGCGCGACGTCCTGCCGGGACAGCCAGTCCAGGTAGTCGCGGAACGGCGCGCGGTCGACGGCCTCCGGGCGGCGTCCCGCGGTCAGCGCCGCGTACCGCTCGCACACCTCGTCGAAGACCTGGGCGGCGCTCCACCCGTCGAGCAGGGTGTGGTGGAACGTCCACACCATCCGCACCCGGTCCGGCGACAGGCGGATCAGGGCGAGGCGCATCAGCGGTGCCGCGCCCAGGTCGATGCCGGCCCGCCGGTCCTCGTCGAGCAGCCGGTCGGTCTCCCGGGCGCACCGGTCGGCGGACCATCCCGTCCAGTCGTGGTGCGTGATCGGCACGGTGGCCCGGTGCTGCACGGCCTGGAGCGGTTCGGCGGTCTCCTGCCACACCAGGCGGGTGCGCAGCGCGGCGTTGGCGGCCGCCGTCCGCTGCCAGGCCTCGGCCAGGGCGTGCGCGTCCGTGACGCCGCGCAGCACCAGCTGGACCTGGTTGACGTACGTCCGGGCGTCGGGGTCCATGAGGCTGTGGAACAGCATGCCCGCCTGCATCGGCGTCAGCGGGTACAGGTCCGCGACCTCCCGGCCGTCGCCCACGACCCGGTCGAGGGCCGCCTGGTCGACGCGGGCCAGCGGGAAGTCCGAGGGCGTCCGGCCCCCGGCGTCCGGGTGGCAGCAGTGGGCGACGAGGTCGGTGAGGGCCCGCAGCATGCCGTCGGCGAGGTCCGTGACGGTCTGCTCGTGGTGCAGCGCCCGGCTGTAGTGCCAGGCGATCTCCAGCTCGCCGCCCTCGACGCGGGCGACCACGTCGAGCAGGTGCGGGCGCACCGCGTCGGGCGCGTCGGCGCCGTCGAGGCCGCCGGGCACGCCGCGCACCAGCGCCCCGCCGCCGTCGGCCGACCAGTCGAACCGGCCCAGGTAGTTGAAGCTGATGCCGGGCGTCGGCGCGTCGGCGAGCCCGTCGTCCCCGGCGAGATACGCCAGGGCGCCATGGCTCAGGCCCCGGTCCGGCACCGCCCGCAGCTGTTCCTTGACGGACTTCAGGGCGGTCCCCAGGGCCGCGTCCGGCACGTCCAGGGCCACCGGGTACAGGCTGGTGAACCAGCCGACCGTGCGGGACAGGTCGATGTCGTCGAAGAGCTGGTCCTCGCGGCCGTGCCCCTCCAGGTCGACGGCGACGGTGCGCCGTCCGGTCCAGTCGGCGACGGCCCTGCCGAGGGCGGTGAGGAGCACGTCGTCGACGCGCGTGCGGTAGGCGGCGGGCGCCTTGCGCAGCAAGTCGTCGGTGCGCTGCCGGTCCAGGCGTACGGTGACCGCGCGCACGTCGGCCATGGTGGTGCCGCCAGGACCGGCCTCGGTGTCCACGGGCAGCGGCGCGGCGCAGTGCCGGGCCACGTCCTCCCAGTGGGTACGCCGGCCGGCGAAGGCGCCGGACGCGGTGTGGGCGCGCAGGCGCCGTGCCCACTCCTGGACGGACGTGGTGCGCTCCGGCAGCCGCACCGGTTCACCGGCCCGCGCCTGCCCGTAGGCGGTGTCCAGGTCCTCCAGGAGGATGCGCCAGGAGACGCCGTCGACGACCAGGTGGTGGACGGCGAGGAGCAGGCGCGGGCGCGCGCCGGTGAACAGGCGGGCGGTGAGCAGCGGTCCGGTGGCGAGGCGGAACGCGGCGTGCGCCTCGGCGGTGACGCGGGCCTCGGCGGCTTCGGCGGCCGCGCTGTCCAGGCCGCTGAGGTCGCACACCTGAAGGAGGTCCGGTGCCGTCTCGTCGGGTCCAGGGCAGTGCTGGCGCCAGGACCCGTCGTCGCCCCGGACGAACTGGGCGCGCAGGGCGTCGTGGTGGGCCCACAGGGCCGCGAGGGCGCGGCGCAGGGCGTCCGCGTCGACGTCCGCGTCCGTCTCGACGAGCAGGCACTGGTCGAAGACGTCGGGGCGGTGCGGTCCAGGGTCGAGGAACCAGTGCTGGACCGGGGTGAGCGGGACGTCGCCGGTCACCGGCCCGGTCCCGGCGACGGGCGCGGCCGTGCCGGTGGCGGCGGCGAGCCCGGCGACCGTGGGATGGCGGAAGAGGTCGCGCGGCGTGAGCCCGAGCCCGGCGGCGCGGGCGCGGGAGACGACCTGGATGCTGACGATCGAATCGCCGCCCAGCGTGAAGAAGTTGTCGTCGGCGCCGACCCGGTCCACGCCGAGCAGCTCCGCCCAGATCTCGCTGAGGACGCGCTCGGCCTCGGTGCGCGGCGGGCGGTACGCGGTGTCGGCCGCCGTCGACCAGTCCGGCGCGGGCAGCCTGCCGCGGTCCACCTTGCCGTTGGCCGTGAGGGGCAGCTCCGGCAGCGTGACGAACGCGGCGGGCACCATGTAGTCGGGCAGTTCGGCGGCCACGTGGGCGCGCAGCTCGGCCGCGGTCGGGGCGGTCGCCGTCGGGGCGGTGCCAGTCGGTGCGGTCCCTGTCGGTGATGTCCCTGTGGCGGTCGCCGTCGGTGCGGGGACGATGTGGGCGGCCAGACGCTTGCGTCCGGCGTGCTCGCACACCGACACGACGGCCTCGGCGACCCCCTCGTGCGCGGTGAGGCGGGCCTCGATCTCGGCGGGCTCCACGCGGAACCCGCGGATCTTGATCTGGTCGTCCGCGCGCCCCACGAAGTGCAGTTCGCCGTCGCCGCTCCAGCGCACGACGTCGCCGGTGCGGTACATCCGGCCGCCGGGCGGGCCGAACGGGTCGGCCACGTAACGCCCGGCGGTCGCCCCCGGCTGCCCGGCGTAGCCCCGGGCGAGACCGGCTCCGGCGATGTACAACTCCCCCGGCACGCCCGGAGGTTGGGGCTGGAGGGCGTCGTCGAGGACGTACACCCGGGTGTTGTCCAGCGGGCGGCCGATGGGCAGGACCGGGGGCAGCGGGTCACCGGCGCGGAAGGCGCGCCGGGTCGCGAAGGTGGTGGTCTCGGTGGGGCCGTAGCCGTCGACGACGACGAGGTCGGGGCAGGCGTCGACGACGCGCCGCACCACGGCGCCCGGCACGGCCTCGCCCCCGGTCCACACCTCCCGCGCGCCGCACAGGCAGCCGGGGTCCTCCTGGGCGAGGAGGCGGAACAGGCCCGCGGTGAGCCACAGGCACCGCACGCCCTGCTCGCCGATCGCGCGCCGGACGACGGCGGCGTCGAGGTCCCCGGGCGGGGCCAGGACGGCCGTACCGCCCCGCAGCAGCGGCACCCACAGCTCGTAGGTGGACGCGTCGAAGGCGTGCGGGGAGTGCACGAGGACGCGGTCGTGTCCGGCGAAGGCACGGTCGAACGCGAGGGCGGCGACGTCCCGGTGGCGTACGGCGACGCCCTTGGGGGTGCCGGTGGAGCCGGAGGTGAACATCACGTACTGGACGGAGTCGGGGTGAACGGCGGGGGCGGCGGGGACGGCGGGGACGGCGGGGCGATCCGATGCGGCGCCCTCCGACGCGATCCCGCCCAGCACGGTCCCGTCCAGCACCTGGTCCAGCCGCAGCACATTCCCCCCGGGCAGCGCATCCCGCGCCGTCTCCTCCCAGGCCGCGTCGGTCAGGAGCAGCTCCGCGCCCGCCTCGGTGAGCGTGCGCCGCAGCCGTTCGTTCGGTGCGCGGCCGTCGAGCGGGACGTAGACGCCGCCGGTGCGGGCCAGGGCGAGCTGGGTGACGACCAGGGCGACGGAACGGTCCATCAGGACGCCGACCGGCACCTCCGCCGTGACGCCGCGGGCGGTGAGCCGGGCGGCGAGTGCCGCGGCCCGGACGTCCAGTTCCCGGTAGCCGATCCGCTCGTCACCGGCCTCCAGGGCGATGGCGTCGGGCGTGCGCCGCACCTGCGCGGCCCACAGGTCCGCGACCGTCGCCGTCGCCTCCGGGGTGGCGGCGCCGGTGTCGTTCCACTCGTCGACCACCTGGCGGCGGCGGGCGGGCGTGAGCAGGGGCAGCCGCGCGGGCGGGCGCTGCGGCCCGGCGGCGATGCCGTCGAGGAGCACGGTGAGGTACTCGGCCATCCGGGCGGCCGTGCCGGCGTCGAACAGGTCGGGGTCGTAGCCGAGGCGAAGCCCCAGTTCCGCGCCCGGGTACGCCACCAGGCTCAGCGGGTAGTTGGTGGTCTCGATGCCGTCGAGGCCGCTGAGGCGCAGCCCGTGCGCGGCGGCGATGTCGTCGTCGACGGGATAGTTCTCGAACACGACGATGCTGTCGAACAGGGCGGCGCGCTCGGGGAGTTCGGTGAGGCCCTTCATCCGCGTGAGCGACACGTGGTCGAAGCGGCGGTCCTCGCTCTGGTCGTGCTGGAGGCCGCGCAGCCAGTCGAGGACGGTGCCGTCGCGCGGCACGGCGGTCCGGGTGGGCAGGGTCGTGATGAACAGGCCGGTCATGGCCTCGGCGCCGGGCAGCTCGGGGGGCCTGCCGGAGACGGTGGTGCCGAAGACGACCTCGCTCCGGCCCGTCTGACGGCTCAGGAGCAGCGCCCAGGCGCCCTGCACCAGGGTGTTCAGGGTCAGTCCGGCCGTCCTGGCGAGGTCCTCCAGGGCCCGGGTCGTGGCCTGCGGCACCGTGGCGCGGACCGCCCGGGTGGACTCCGCGCGGTGGGTCTCGCGCGGCTCGCGGTCGTAGGGCAGCGCGGTGGTCTCGCTCAGTCCGGCGAGGCGGTCGCGCCAGTGCCTTTCGGCCCGGTCCCCGTCGCGCTCGCGCAGCCAGGCCACGTAGTCGCGGAACGGTCGCCGCACGGGCAGCGGATCACCCTGGTCGTCGGCGCCGTACGACCGCGCGTGGCAGGCGAACACGTCGGAGAGGACCTGGAACAGGCTCCAGCCGTCCAGGATCAGGTGGTGGAAGGACCACACCACGCGCACGGCGCTGTCCGAGAGCCGCACGAGCGCCAGGCGCTGGAGCGGGGCGCGCGCCAGGTCGACGCCGCGCTCGCGGTCCTCGTCGAGCAGGTCCCGCAGCCGGTCCTCCCGCTCGTCGTCGGCCGCGTCGCGCCAGTCCAGGTGCGCGACCGGGACGGTCACCTGGCGGCGCACCACCAGAAGCGGTTCGGGCACGTCCTGCCACACCGCGCAGGACCGGAGCACCGGGGTGCGGTCCGTCACCGTCTGCCAGGCCGCGGCCAGTACGGCGGGATCGGGCACGCCGTCCAGGACGAAGGACACCTGCTGGAAGTACACGCTCCGGTCGTCCTGCGACAGGCCGTGGAAGAGCATGCCGGCCTGCGTGGGCGTGAGCGCGTGGACGTCCTCGACCGCTCCGGGCTCGTCCCCCACGATGCGGTCCACGGCCGCCTGGTCGAGCTCGGCCAGCGGGAAGTCCGACGGGGTGCGGCCGCCGGTGCCGGGCCGGGCCGCGTGCCGGGCGATGCCGGCGAGCGCGTCCGCGTACCGCGCGGCCAGATCGGCGACGGTCGCCTCCCGGTGCAGCGCGTCGGAGTAGAACCAGGTGAACTCCAGTACGTCGCCGTCCAGTTGCCCCACGACCTCCAGGGGGTGGGGGCGGGCGGCCAGCGGGTCGGCGTCGAGTTCGAGGGGCCGGTGCGGACCGGCGTACAGGCCGTCCGGCGCGTCCGGGAGCCCGAACCGGCCCAGGTAGTTGAAGCTGACCTGCGCGGCGGGCGCCGCGGGCGGCGTCCCGGGCCGGGCCGGACGGCGCAGCGCGTCGTACCCGATGCCGTGCCGGGGCACCGCGCGCAGCTGCTCCTTGACCTGCTTGAGGACGGCGTCCCAGTCGGCGTCCGGCGGGACGGCGAGCGCGACGGGGTGGCGGGTGGTGAACCAGCCGACGGTCCGGCTGGTGTCGACGTCGGCGAACAGCTCCTCGCGGCCGTGCCCCTCGACGTCCACCAGGACCCGCTCGTGCCCGGTCCACGCGCACAGCACCCGGCCGAGGGCGCTCAGGAGCACGTCGTTGACGCGGGTGCGGTAGGCGTCGGGCAGCGTGCGCAGCAGGACGGCGGTGTCCTCGGCGGTGAGGCGTACGGTCACGGAGCGGGCCGATGCGTATGTGTTGGCGCCCGCCTCGCCGGTCGCCAGACCCGCCTCCTGGTCGGTCGGCACGGCCGCCGCGGCACCCGCGAGGGCCCGTGTCCAGTACGCCGTCTCGTCGTCGAAGCCGCCCTCGGCCGCGTGCGCGGTCAGGCGCTGCGCCCAGTGGCGCAGCGGCGAGGACTTGGCGGGCAGCGCCGCCGCTCCGTCGGAGCCCGCGCGGCGGGCGCGGTAGGCCCGGTCGAGGTCGTCGAGCAGGACGCGCCAGGAGACCCCGTCGACCACGAGGTGGTGGACGGCCAGGTGCAGGACGGGCCGGTGGCCCGCGCCCCGGTCGTGCAGCACGGCGCGCAGCAGCGGGCCGTGCCGCAGGTCGAAGGGGCCCAGGTGCGGCGCGTCGGTGTCGGGCCCGGTGTGGTGGGCCAGGCGCAGGCGTGGGGTCCGGTCGTCGATGTGCCAACGGGCGCCCGGCGCACCGGCGTCGACGGCATCGGCATCGGCCCCGGCACCGTTGGTCACGAAGCGCGAGCGCAGCGCGTCGTGGTGCGCGACGAGGTCGTTGAGGGCGTCCTCCAGTGCCGTCGCGTCCACCGCGTCGGACAGCTCCGCCGAGAGAGTCTGGGCGAAGTGCCCGGCGCGCTCGGCGGCGCTGTCGAACAGCCACCGCTGAATGGGCGTCAGCGGCGCCGGACCGGTCGCCGCCACCCGGGCCGGGGCAGCCGTCCTCTGACCGCCCGCGGCATCCGCGCAGCGGGCGAGTCCCGCGACCGTCTGGTGCCGGTAGACGTCGCGGGAGGTCACCGTCAGTCCGGCCTGCCGGGCCTGGGCGACCACTTGGATGCTGAGGATCGAGTCCCCGCCGAGCGCGAAGAAGTTGTCGTCCGCTCCGACCCGCTCCACGCGCAGGACGTCCGCCCAAATCCCGGCGAGGGTCCGCTCGGTGGGCGTGCGCGGCGCCACGTGGCGGGCGGCGCGCCCGGTGGGCCCGGGCTCGGGGAGCCGGTCGCGGTCCAGCTTGCCGTTGGGGTTCAGGGGCAGCGCGGCGAGCTCGACGACGGTGGCGGGGACCAGGTAGTCGGGCAGGGTCCTGCCGAGCTCCCGGCGCACCGCTTCGGGGTCGACCCGCGCGCCCGGGGCGGGGACGACATAGCCGACCAGGCGCCGGTGCCCTTCGCTGTCCCGGGCGGTGGCGGCCGCCTGTGCCACGCCCTCGCAGCGCAGCAGCGCCTCCTCCACCTCGCCGAGTTCGATGCGGAAGCCGCGCACCTTGACCTGCTGGTCGGTGCGGCCCAGGTACTCCAGTTCGCCGGACGGCGTCCAGCGCACCAGGTCCCCGGTGCAGTACATGCGGTCGCCGGGCGCGCCGAAGGGGTCGGCGACGAAGCGGGAGGCGGTCAGTCCGGGGCGGCGCAGATAGCCGCGCGCGAGCCCGCCGCCGCCGAGGTACAGCTCGCCCGTCACTCCCGGGGGCTGCGGGCGGAGGAGTCGGTCCAGGACGTAGGCGCGGGTGCGCGCCACGGGCCTGCCGATCGGCGGGGCCTGGTCGGGTTCGGTGTCGTCGGCGAACCAGGCGGTGGCGTAGACCGTGGCCTCGGTCGGGCCGTAGATGTTGGCCACCTCGCAGAACGGCACGGCCCGCCGCAGGTCACGTACGGTCTGCGCGGGCAGCGCCTCCCCGGCGAGGACGAACGTGTCCGAGGTGACGGCCGCACCGCCCTCGGTGAGCAGCCGGGCGATCACGGACGGCACGCCGCTGACGAGCCCGGCGCTGCGCAGGTCGGGCGCCTCGGCGAGGGCCGCGAGGTCCGCGACCACCTCGACGCTGCCGCCCGCGAGCAGCGGGCAGATCAGCTCGAACACCGACACGTCGAAGTTGAGCGAGGTCGAGGCGATCACATGGGCGAGCCGCTCGGGCCCGAACCGCGCCTCCACCCACGTGGCGAGCGCCGCCACGCTGCGGTGGGCGACCACGACGCCCTTCGGACGGCCGGTCGACCCCGAGGTGTAGATGACGTACGCGGGGTGGTCGGGCAGGAGCGGCCCGGCCAGGTCCGCCGCCGTCAGGTCCACGTCCCCGGGCAGGCTCGCGCCGTCGGCCAAGCTCGCGCCATCGGGCAGGCTCGCGCCGTCGGCCAGGCAGTCCTCCAGGATCAGCGGCGCGCAGTCCGCGGGCAGCGCGTCGGCGGTCGCGCGGGCGGCCACGACGAGCGCGGGGGCGGCGTCGCCGAGCATGAAGCGGATGCGCTCGGCGGGGTAGCCGGGGTCCACGGGCAGATAGCCCGCGCCGGACTTCAGGACGCCCCACACGGCCGGAATCAGGTCGGCGGAGCGCGGCAGGCACAGGGCCACCAGCGTCTCGGGGCCCGCGCCCCGGGCGACGAGGAGCCTGGCGAGCCGGTTGGCGCGCCGGTTCACTTCCGCGTAGTCGAGGCGCGTGGTGCCGCAGGCCACGGCGATCCGGTCGGGGGTGCGGGACACCTGGGCCTCGAACAGCGCGGGCAGCGTGCTGTCGGCCGTCCCGTGCCCGGCGCGCACGGGCGGGTTCCAGCCCTCGATGAGGGTGCGCCGCTCGTCCTCCAGGAGCAGGGGCAGCTCGGCGAGGGTCCGGTGCGGCCCTTCCGCCATGCCCTCCAGGAGGCGGTGCAGATGGCGGCTCATCCGGGCGACGGTGTCCGCCTCGAACAGGTCGGTGTTGTACTCGACGGTCAGCTCGCAGCCGTCGTCCGTGCGCGGCGCGAACTCCAGGACCAGGTCGAAGCGGGCGGCCGGGCGCGGCAGCGGATGCTCCTCGACGCGCACCCCGCCGGCCTGCGGCGGGTGGGCCGGAGCGGTCTGCTGGACCACGAGCACCTGCACCAGCGGCGTGCGGCTGGGGTCACGGGGCGGGGCGAGTTCCTCGACGACCCGGTCGAAGGGCACCCCGTCGTGGGCGAAGGCGTCCAGGACGGTCGTGCGCATGCGCTCCACGAACCGGTCGACGGTGTCGGTGTCGTCCACCTCGCCGCGCAGCACCACGGTGTTGGCGAAGAAGCCGGTCACGTCCTCCAGGTCGCTGCGGCCACGCCCGTTGGTGACGGTGCCGAACGCGACGTCCCGCTGTCCGGAGTACCGCGAGAACAGCACGGCGGCCGCCCCGGCGAACAGCGTGAACACGGTCGCGCCGCGGCCCGCGGCCAGGTGCTTCAGGCGCGCGACGAGATCCGCGGGGAGCCGGTGCCGGTGGGCCGCGCCCGCGGTGGTGCGCACCACGGGCCGGGGGCGGTCAGTGGGCAGCTCCAGCTGCTGCAGGTCCGTCAGGTGCCGCTTCCAGTACGCGAGGTCGCCGGCGTCACCGCCGAGGTCGCGCTGCTTGCGCTCCCACACGGCGAAGTCCGGGTACTGCACGCCGGGCGCGGGCAGCCCGTCCGCCGTGTCCGTCGCCTCCGCGCGGTACAGGGCGACCAGGTCGCGGGTGAGGACGCCCACGGACCAGCCGTCGGTGACGATGTGGTGCTGGGCCAGGAGCAGCAGGTGGTCGTCGGCGGCGCGGCGGACGAGCAGGGCCCGGGTGAGCGGTCCCGCCGCCAGGTCGAAGGGGCGGCCCAGTTCTTCGGTGAGCAGTTGCTCGGCGGCTTCGGCGCGCCGGTCGGCGGGCAGGTGGGTCACGTCGGCCGTGCGCAGCGGCAGTTCGGCGTGGCGGCCGACGCGCTGGACGCCCTGTCCGTCGACGGTGGCGAACGTGGTGCGCAGGGAGTCGTGGCGGGCGGCGAGCCGGTCCAGGGCGCGGCGCAGCGCCGCGGTGTCCGGTGCGCCGCGCAGCCGCAGCGCCAGGCCGGTGTTGTACTCGGTGCCGCCGTCGGTGAGGTCGTCGAGGAACCACAGCCGCCGCTGCGCGCTCGACAGCGGCAGCGACTGCTCGCGCGGGGCGGGCGGTATCGGGTCCGTCGGCGCGGCGGCGGCCGGGTCGGCGAGCAGCGGGGCGAGCGCGGCGACGGTCCTGGCGGTGAACAGGTCCCGTACGGAGAGGCGGACGCCGAGGTCGTCGCGGATCCGGGACAGGGCGCGGGCGGCGAGGATCGAGTCGCCGCCCAGGTCGAGGAAGTCGTCGTCCGCCGCGACGTCGGCGACGCCGAGCACGTCCCCCCAGATGGCGGCCAGGGCCCGTTCCTCGGGGGTGCTCGGCAGGGTGCCGCCCGCGGTGGCCGTGCGCGTGGGGGCGGGCAGGGCCTGGAGGTCGACCTTGTGGTGGGCGGTGAGCGGCAGTTCGGCCAGGACGGCCACGGCGGAGGGCACCATGTGTGCGGGCAGCGCGGCGGCGAGGCTCGCGCGCAGCTCGCCGGGGTCGAGGGCCTCCCCTGTGGGCGTGACGTACCCGACGAGCCGCCGACGTCCCGGCTCGTCCTCGCGTGCCACGACCACGGCCTCGCGGACTCCGGCGCAGGCGAGGAGCGCCGCCTCGACCTCGCCGGGTTCGATGCGGAAGCCCCGCACCTTGAGCTGGCGGTCGGCGCGGCCGAGGAACTCCAGCTCGCCGTCGGCGGTCCAGCGGGCCCGGTCGCCGGTGCGGTAGAGGCGGGCGCCGGGCGCGCCGAAGGGGTCGGCGACGAAGCGCGTGGCGGTCAGGCCCGGGCGCCCGTGGTAGCCGCGGGCCACCCCGTCGCCGCCCACGTACAGTTCACCGGCGGCACCGGGCGGCACCGGCCGCAGCGCGCCGTCGAGGAGGTGCGTCCGGGTACCGGGCAGGGGCGCGCCGATGGTGGGCGTGCCGCTTCCTGCGGCCAGCGGTCCGGTCCAGGAGGCGACGACGGTGGCCTCGGTGGGCCCGTAGGAGTTGATCATTCGGCGGCCGGGGGCCCAGCGGTCGACGAGGGCCGGCGGGCAGGCCTCGGCGCCCACGATCAGGGTGCGCAGATGGCGCCCGGGGCCGTTGGTGCCGGGCGGCGGCAGGGTGGCGAGGGCGGCGGGCGGGATGAGGGTGTGGCTGATGCGGTGCTCGTCGAGGACGGCGGCGAGTTCGTCGCCGAGCCAGGGCCCGTCGGGCGGCACGACGAGGGTGGCGCCGGACAGCAGGGAGGAGCACAGCTCGAGGACGGAGGCGTCGAAGCTCGGTGAGGAGTACTGGAGCACGCGGTCGCCGGGGCCCACCGCGTACCGCTCGGCCGCGGCCGCGGCGAATCCGCCGATGCCGCGGTGGGTGACGGTCACGCCCTTGGGCGTGCCGGTGGATCCGGAGGTGTAGATGACGTACGCGGCGTGGTCGGCGCCGACCTGGCCGGGCGTGGCCGCGGCGGCGGTGTCGTACGCGTCGTCGTCCAGGACGGCGCGGACCTGGCTCAGGTCGTCGAGGACGACAGCCGGTGCGGCGTCGGCCAGCATCAGGGCGCGCCGCTCGGCGGGGTAGTCGGGGTCCACGGGCAGGAACGCGGCGCCCGCGCACGCCACCGCGAGCTCCGCCGCGACGAGTTCCATCGACCGGGGCAGGACCAGGGCCACCGTCCGGTCGGGTCCCGCTCCGCGCCGTACGAGGTCGGCGGCGCACCGCTCGGCCCGCGCCGCCAGTTCCCGGAAGGACCAGGTCCGCCTGCCGTCGGTCAGGGCGGGGGCGTCGGGCGTGCGGGCCACCCATGCGGCGAACAGCTCGCCGAGCGGCGGGTGCGGCGCCGCGAGGGCTCCCTCGCTTCCGGTGGCCGTGGCGGGGTCGTCGGCCCCGGGCCGGGGGGAGGCGGTGGCGGGCTGGTGATGCGGGTCCGTCATGGGGGATGTCCTTCAGGGCGGGGCACGGTGCGCGGGCGTGGGGGTGCGCCGCGGCGGGCGGGGCACCCGCCGCGGACCGGGCGGGGATCAGACGGTGCGGCGGGCGGTGCGTCCGGATATCTGCACGCGGTCGATGACGCCGGTGGCGGGGTCGCGGTGGAAGCGCCCGCCGGGCTCCCGTCGGCCGGTGACGGGGTCGACGAGGTCGCAGGTCAGGTCCGCGTGGCAGACGAGGGGCAGCGGCAGGTCGCCGTCGATGGACAGCGCCGGGGAGCCGTCCCCGTCGAGCGTGATCCGGTACTCGGTCGTGCCGTTGTGGTAGGTCCCCGCGCATTCGGGCAGGGCGGCGGGGTCGCCGTGACGGGCGGGTGCCGGAGCGGTCGGTACCCGCAGGCCCGTGATCCGGGCGAGGTCGTCGGCGAGGTCCCGCCAGAGGGCGGTGGCGGCGCCTGCGTTGCCCGTGAAGGCGACGACGACGCCGCTCTCGGGCTCGGCGCGCAGGTGGCAGGAGGTGCCCTGGGCGTTGCCGTCGTGGCCGCACCACCACCGGCCGTCCTCCTCGAACAGCGCGAGGCCAAGGCCCCAGGCGTCGGCCAACCCCCGTGACTCGGCCCCTTGTTGGGGGCTGCGCATGAGGGCGGCGGCGGAGGGCGGCAGGACGGTGGAGCGGCCGACCAGGGCTCTGCCGAGCTCGGCCAGGTCCAGGGCGCCGGCGAGCAGGGCGCCGGCCGGGGCTTCGACGGGGGCGAGGTTCTGCCGGGCCGGGCGCAGCTGTCCCGTCACGGTGTTCAGGGCGTGGCCGACGGCGGCCGGGCGGGTGGGCGTGGTGTCGTCGAGGAACGCGGGTGTGGTGCCGAGGGGCTCCAGGAGCAGCGCCCCGATGGCCTCGCGCCACGTCATGCCCGTCACCGCTTCGACGAGCCGCCCGGCGGCGACGTAGCCCGCGTTGGAGTACGAGAAGCCGGCTCCGGGCGGGAACAGGGCGTCCCCCGCGGTGCAGACCCCCGAGAGGTAGCGGGACACGGGCGTGCCCGCGGCGGTGTCCGAGTCGGGGCCCGTGGGGAGGCCCGCGGTGTGGCTGAGCAGATGACGGATCGTCACCTCGGGTAACGCGCGTAGCTCGGGCAGGAACGAGGCGACGGAGTCGTCCGGGTCGAGGTCCTCGTCGTCGGCCAGGAGCATCACGGCGGCCGCCGTGTAGACCTTGGTGACGGAGCCGAGGGGCACGGCCGTGTCCGCGGTGAACGGGGCGCGGGTGGCGGCGTCGGCCGTGCCGGTGTGGGCGCTGACGACCGCCGTCCCGGTGTCCACGACGAGGTGGGCGCCGGGTACCCGGTGGGTGCGGGCGAGTGCGTCCAGGCGGTCCTGTAACGCCTGGCGTATCGCGGACGGCTGTCGCTCGGCGAGCGGCGCGACGGTGAGGTACGGCATGACGAGGTGACTCCTGTTGAACGGTGGTTCATGGAAGGTGACGCGTCGGCCGCACGGGGATGGGCACGGTCGTGACGCGGTGGCGCGCGTCCTAGGTCCTGACGACGTCGACCGGCAGGTGCCGCACGCCGACGAGGACGGCAGGGTTCTGGTAGGTGACGTCTTCGTACGACGAGACGCCGAGGTCGCGGAAGCGGTCGAGGAGCATGCGCAGGGCGATGCGCGCCTCCAGGCGTGCCAGGGGCGCGCCGAAGCAGAAGTGGATGCCCTGCCCGAACGTCAGGTGGGGGTTGGGGCTGCGGGTCACGTCGAGGGTGTCGGGTGCGGCGAAGCGGGCGGGGTCGCGGTTGGCGGCGCCCAGGTGGGCCATCACGAGGGTGTCGGGCGGCAGTTCGTGGCCGCCGAGCACGACGGGTTTGGCGACGCGGCGGCCCAGCTCGGGGAACGGCGGCAGCCAGCGCAGCACTTCCTCGATGGCGTCCGGCAGGCGCCCGGGGTCGGCGCGCAGCGTGGTGAGCGTCCCCGGGTTGCGGTCGAAGGCCACCAGGGCGTTGCCGAGGAGCGCCGTGGTGGTGATGTGGCCGGCGACGAGGAGGAGGGCCACGAACCCGACCATCTCCTGGTCCTCCAGGCGGACGCCGTCGACCTCGGCGGCGATGAGCTTGCTGATGAGGTCGTCGCCGGGGTCGGCGCGGCGGCCGCGGATGTGGTCGAGGACGTAGCCGTTCATCTCGCGCACGGTGGGGGCGATGGCTTCGAGGGCCTTCTCCAGGTCGGCCATGTCGGCCGTCTCGCCGAGCTGGTCGCCGCCGAAGAGGATGGCCGCCCACTCCTGGAACAGCGGGTGGTCCTCGGCCGGGATGCCGAGCAGTTCGGCGATCACGATGATGGGCAGCGGGTAGGCGAGCGCGTCCACCATGTCGATGCGGTCGTGCTCGGCGACGGCGTCGAGGAGGCGGCCGCAGACGGCCTCGATGCGCGGTTCGAGGCCCTGCACGACCCGGGGCGTGAAGGCCTGGCTCACCAGCGTGCGGAACTTGCGGTGCTCGGGCGGGTCCATCCCGACGAAGTTGCCCTGCCGGAAGGCCTCGAAGTCCTCCTGGCTGGGGGCGATCGGGGTCATGTCCGAGGAGTACGTCGCGGGGTCGGCGAGCACCGCGGCGACGCCCTCGTGGTCCACGACCCGCCAGACGCCCATCGTTTCGTCGTACGCGACGGGCCCGGCCTCGCGCAGGGACCGCCACCGGTCGGTGAGCGTCTCGAACAGTAAGTGGTCCTGGGTCGGTGGTTTGCTGGTCACGTTCCTCCCTTGAACGGGGCATGCGGGCGCGGCGGAGCCATGGGTGTGCGGCCGTCGGCGCACGGTCGTGTGCGGAGCATCGGAAGATCGGCCCCGGGCGGCCCCGGGCAGGGTCGCGCCCGGGCGGGCGAGGAGCGGCGGCACGCCGACGTGCACCCCTGCCTGCGCCGAGCCGGCCTCAGCGAGCGGGCAGGCCGGTCGGACCCGCGCGTCACGGGGTCAGAGCAGGTGGCGGTTCCGGGGACTGGGGACACTCCCACCTGCCTCTTGGCCGGTCTCCGGGCATCCGCCCGTCACCGCGGCCGCGCGGGGCGGGTCAACACGTCTGCCGCACGGCGCTTCGGTCCTTCGCCCGTCCCTGAACGAAGCGTGGCACCTGCTGTGCGAACCAAGCCGACATCTCACATCCCCCAGTGAAACGTTCCGCGCAGCCAGTGCGCGTGACTTCCTCAATGCACTTACGGACAGGTGGTGGACCCACGAAGACCGGACGCCCAGGGACGGAATGAGACGGTACGCGCGTCCGGCGGACACTGTCCGACGCTTTGCACCATGTGCACTGAGAACACCCCCCGTCCCGGTCGAACTCGGCCACAGTCTTCACGGTGGGTCACCCGATAGCAACCCCCTTAAGTTGAACGGAGGGTGCTTCTGGTGCCGCACGCAGTAACCGGCGAGTAGCTTAGGCGGGCCTTCTGACCACCACGGCAACCCCGACCGGATCAGCGCTCCCCGCGTGTGCCCCGCCGCCACACGCTCAAACTCCCGGCCGCCGGAAACGGCGCGTTCCGCCTGCGGGCTGGCGGGCGGAAGCGCTTCCCACCAGCGACGAAACCAGAACCCCGGCTGCGAACGGGCAAACACGCGCCGACAGCCGATCGAACTCGAACAGTTGTCGTGCACACTTGGACCCCTCGCGGTCACACGGTCGACGGAGAGCGACTGGACATGCCTGCGCGACCCACCCGGAAAATGGTCCAGACCGGACTCCACAGGGGGGCGCACGGGGGCGCACAATCACACAGCGTGCGCGGGCGCACGCTCCCGACAGAATCGGCTCCCGCTCCGCGACTCCCGGAGTAAACGCCCGCCGGTGCCCTTCGCCGGCGCCACCGCGTACGCCCCCGACCCCCTCCGCGGCGAACAGGTGGCCGAATCCGACTTGGCCGAACCCTTTCCCTCGCTTTCGGGGGATGCCTCGCGCCCCCGAGGGATCTCTTTGCCCGTTGTTGCGTCGATGTGCAAATATGGCCAGGTGCCCGGCCCCGGTTCCCTGTACTCCGAGGAGGTGCCGCCATGAGCGCCCTGACCACCGTCGACTTCACCGTCCGCCTGGCCACCGGCATCGGCTGCGGCGCCCTCATCGGCATGGAACGCCAGTGGCGCGCCCGCATGGCGGGCCTGCGCACCAACGCGCTCGTCGCCGCCGGCGCCACGCTCTTCGTCCTCTACAGCGAGGCCGTCGGCGACCCGTCGAGCCCGACCCGGGTCGCCTCGTACGTCGTCTCCGGCATCGGCTTCCTCGGCGGCGGCGTCATCCTGCGCGAAGGCGCGTCCGTACGCGGCCTCAACACGGCCGCCACACTGTGGTGTTCGGCCGCCGCCGGAGTCCTGGCCGCCTCCGGCCGCCTCGCACTCGCCGTCCTCGGCGCGGCGGCCATCGTCGCCGTCCACCTCGTGCTCCGCCCCGCGAGCCGCCTCATCGACCGCGCCCCGCAGGCCAACACCGACACCACCACCCAGGCCACCGTGCACGTCCGCTGCGACCGCACCGAAGAAGCCCACATCCGCGCCCTGCTCATCCAGATGCTCAGCGACACCGCCCCTCAGCTCGCCGGAGTACGCATCCGCCGCACCGACGACGCCAGCATCCTGGAAGCCGCCGTCACCCTCGACGGCGCGCCCGGCGCCCAGCTCGAACAGCTCGTGGCCCGGCTCTCCCTGGAGCCCGCCATCCGCGACCTGCACTGGCGCCTCGCCGACCACGACGACGACCCCGCCGACCGCGAGGCCCTGGTGTGACACGGCGGCTCCTGTGGCACCCGGGGCGGCGAAGAGAGACCCTGGAAGAAAGCGGCCCGCTGGAGGTGATCCGACATGACCACTCTCGTCGGATGGCACGTGGAGCTGGAGTTCTCCGAACATGGCGACCGCACCAGTGCGGCAGCCCTGGTCAGGCTCGGTGACGGCAGCGAGATGAAGGCGCGCGGTTACGCCATGCGCCACCCCTCCGACCCGGAGCAGCTGCGGGTCGGCGAGGAGATCGCGGGCGCCCGGGCCCTGATGGACCTCGCGTCACAGCTCTTGCAGAAGGCCCACACGGAGATCGACGACGCCGCAGGGATGCCGTCGCACCCACTGACCCGCTGACCGGCTCCGCCTCGCTACCGTGGCCTCGATCCGCGACCCCGGCAGCAAGGGCGTCGATGACCGTCCCTGGATCCGAGATACGCGCCGCCTTCGGCCTCACGGGCAGCCCGGTTCCCCTCCCCGGCGGGGAGGGGAACAGCGTGCGCGTGGGCGCGGCGGTCCTCAAGCCCACCGGCCCTGACGACGCGTTCACCGCGTGGCTCTCCGACGTCATGGCGTCGGTCCCGGAGGACGGCTTCCGGATCGCCCGCCCCTTGCACCCCCTCAACGGCTCCTGGACCCACGCGGGTTGGAGCGCAGCGCGCTTCGCCCCCGGCACCGAGCCGGAACACGCCACGGCCCCGCGCTGGCGCGAGATCATCGCGACCGGACGCGCCTTCCACCGCGCCCTTGCCCACGTACCGCGTCCGGACTTCCTGGACCACCGCACCGACGCATGGGCCCTCGGCGACCGCGCCGCCTTCGCCCCCGGCCTGCCGCCCGCGGTGATCGACTTCTCGCCCTACCGGCGCCCGGCACCCTTCGCCGACGCGATCGTGGTCGGCGACGCCCTCCTGTGGCACCGCGCCGACACCGGCCTGCTCCGCACGGTCGCATCCGAGAGCGGCCCCGACTTCTTCCAGTACGTCGTCCGCGCCGTCCTCTTCCGCCTCGTCACGACAGGCGAACACCTCCGCGCACGGCGAGGTCGTCACGTCATGGTGAGGCGCACCACGTCCCCCGCTCCGCCGCCCGCGAGCACCTCGATCCGGGCGCCGTTCTCCGGGTCCGTGAAGGTCTGGCCGGGTGCGTACGCCGCCATGTCGAGCCGGGTGCAGCCCGGGCGTGGTTCCGCGTTCGGGCTGCTGTTCAGCACCCGCACCGGGCCCTCGCCCGTCGGTGTCGCGGAGTCGACCTGATAGATGAGGACGCCGGTGGAGCAGGCGTCGCGGTCGTTGCCCCGGGCGCGGCGGGACTCGGCGACGTACGCCGTCGTCCCGCCCGTGCGCAGCACGGCGATCTTGGTGCCGCCGGGGCGTTCCACCGGTGTGAGCCGTGCCGTGCGGCTGCCGGGGGCGGGGAGGCAGGCGACCTGGGAGTCGCCGGTCCAGCCGAGCTTCCAGGAGTGCCAGCCGAGGTACTGCGGTGCGGGGCCCGCGATGTTGCCCATCACGTCCCAGCCGCCGACGTGGCGGTGGGTGGCGCCGGTGAAGGAGTACAGGTCGGGCAGGCCGAAGGTGTGGCCGGTCTCGTGCGCGGCGACCCCGGGCCCCCAGCGCCACAGGTCCTGGCCGAAGGTGACGGCCCATTTGAGGCGGGTGCCGTCGGCGGTCACGCCGGGTGTGGTCCGGTCGTAGAGGTAGGTCGGCGAGAAGGTGATCGCGGACGCGGTCCTGGTGGGGACGGCGTAGACCATGTCGTAGCGGGAGAGGTCGACGTGCGGGTCGGCGGCCGCGATCGCGTCGCGCACGTACTTCTCGTGCGCCTCGAAGGTCAGGCCCCGCTCGAATCCGTACGTCGTCGACTTCGCGGGCATGCGGATCCAGCGGTGGAGGGAGGTGAGCGCGAGGCGCGTGCGGCCGTAGCTGGCGGTGCGCAACCAGCGGGCGGCGGGGGCGAGTTGGGCGGCGTACTCGCGTGTGGAGCCGGTCGCCTCGGCGTCGGGGAAGTCGACGAACAGGGTCAGGACCCGGCGGGTTCCCCGCGAGGGCTGGAACTGCGTGCGGTCGGTGTCGTGACCCTCGTCGGTCCAGCCCGTCCCGCCGGGCAGCGCGCACGCGGCGGCGGGTGCGGGGGAAGGGGTCGCGTTCGCCGCGGTGGGAGCGGTGAGGCTCGCGACGACGGCGAGCAGGGCGGCGCAGGCGCGCGGGCGGCGTGGCAGGGCGGGCATGGCACTCCCGTCGGAGGAGGGGAAGGGGCGGTGGGGGGGTGGTTACGCGCGGCCCGCGGCCAGGTCCATCAGGCGCCCGAGGACGCGCTCGCCCGACGCGCTCACGCCGTCGTGCTCCCACTCGTTGGTGACCCAGACCCGTGTGGCGCCGACTGCGCGGGCCGTGCGCAGGGAGAGGTCCGCGTCGACGTACATGTCGTCGTGGTACACGACCGCGGCGAGGGGCACCTGGTTGGCGGCCAGGCGGTCGAGGTCGTACAGCGGGGGCCAGTCGCCGCGCTCGGCCAGGAGGTCCGCGGCGTCGGCGAAGGGGCGCAGGCCCTTGATGTCGCGGAACATCCAGGGGTAGATCATCTCTCCGGTGAGGAGGAGGGGGTCCGCCGACGCGGCGAACTCGGGGTGGTCGGCGAGGGCCCGGGAGGCCGCCCAGCTCGTGGGCCCGCTCCCCTGCCCGTACAGCGTCTCTTGCATCACGGCGAACAGCGGGTTGTCGGTGAAGCCGGTCAGGGTCTCCACCTGGTGCAGGAAGGTGTCCGTCAACGCGCCGTCGGCGTCGAGGGATTCGTCGAGCAGCCAGTGGACGCGCTCGAAGCCGTCGCCCATGCCGAGGGCGAGGCCGAGTGTGCGCAGGCGGCGGGTGGTGAGGCGGTCGCCGCCGGGAAGCCGGACGTCGCCGGCGTCCAGGACGTCGGCGATCTTGCGGAGGCGCGCGGCGTCCTCCGGATAGCGGGCGTAGAGGTCGAGGACCCGGTCCCGTACGCGGGGGTAGGTGCGGGCGTACACGTCGTCGGCGGTCGCCGTGAGTCCGGGCAGGCCGCCGGTGACGTAGCAGGACCGCAGGCCTTCGGGGGCCCGGGAGAGATAGGTGAGGGTGAGGAAGCCGCCGTAGCTCTGGCCGAGGGTCTCCCAGGGTTCCGCGCCGCACAGTTGACGGCGTATCAGCTCCGCGTCGGCCACGATGGCGTCGGCGCGGAAGTGGGACAGGTACGCGGCCAGGCGGGCGGCGGACGGGAAGCGGGCGGCGGCGCGGGCGGTGACCGGGGTCGAGCGGCCGGTGCCGCGCTGGTCGAGGAGCAGCACGCGGTGGGTCTTCAGCGCGTGGGGCAGCCAGGCGGGCGAACCGGCCGAGGGGCGCGGCGACTTGCCGCCGGGTCCGCCCTGGAGGTAGAGCAGCCAGGGCAGTCGGTCCCCGGCGCGGGCCGGGTCCACGACCTCGCGCGCGAAGACCTGGAGGGTGGGGCCTTCGGGCCGGGCGTGGTCGAGGGGGACGGTGAAGTGGTGGTCGGTGGTGGCGTACGCCGGGTTCATGGGTCCCTTTCTCGGCAGGGGAACGCAGGGGAACGCAAAAGAACGGGGAGGGGCGCGTCAGCGTGTGCGCGGCGCCCGTCCCCTGCCGAGTGAGCCCTCACCGGGGCACGGGCGCTATCCGGCCGCCGACGCGTCGTCGCTGGCCCACAGGGAGCGGACGTGGCCGAGGTGCTTGGCCATGCAGTCCTCCGCGCCCTGCGCGTCGCCCGCGAGCATCAGGTCGAGGAGCTCCACGTGCTCCTCGGCCGACCCGATGAGCTCGCCGCGCTCGTCCAGGGCGGTGAGCCCGTACAGGCGCGAGCGCTTGCGCAGGTCACCGACGGTCTCCACGAGACGGTCGTTGCCACAGAGCGCAAGGAGCGACAGATGGAACTTCCGGTCGGCCTCCAGGTAGCCGATGAGGTCGTGCTCGCGGGCCGCCCGCACGATCTCATCGGCGACCGGGCGCAGCGCCTCCAGGTCCGCACGGGACGCGCCGCGGGTGACGCGGCCGACCGTGGGGATCTCGATGAGGGCGCGGATCTCGGTGTACTGGTCGAGGTCGCGCTCGCTGAACTCGGTGACCCGGAAGCCCTTGTTCCGGACGGGCTCGACCAGGCCTTCGCGGGCCAGGTCGAGCATCGCCTCGCGCACGGGCGTCGCCGAGATGCCGAAGTCCTCGGCGAGCGTGGGCGCGGAGTACACCGCGCCCGGGCGCAGCTCGCCGGAGATCAGGGCCGCCCGCAGGGCGTTGCTCACCTGGTCGCGCAGCCGCTCCCGGGTGGCGTTGAGGTCGCGGTGCTTCAGATGCCCCATGCGGTCGTGATCCCTTCGGCTGGTACGGACCACCACCGTACAATGTCACGTTGTTTTCGCCGGTGACAGGGTGTACGTCCGGCTCGACGTGTAGAAGTCGAGGGCGGCCCTGCCCTGTTCGCGCGGTCCGTGGCTGGAGGCCTTCGCGCCGCCGAACGGCAGGTGGAAGTCGACCCCGGTGGACGGCGCGTTGACGCGGATCATGCCGGTGTCGAGCTGGTCGAGCCCGTACAGGGCCGTGTCCAGGTCGGCGGTGTGGACCGAGGTGACCAGGCCGTACGGCACGGAATTGGTGATCCGCACGGCGTGGGCCAGGTCCTGGGCGGGCAGCAGGGCGGCGACGGGCCCGAAGACCTCCTCGCGCAGCAGCCGGTGCCCGGCGGGGACCTTCTCCACCAGGGTGGGGGCCGCGTACCAGCCGGTCCTGTCGGGCACGGTGGCGCCGGCCAGGGCGCTCAGGCCGTGCCAGGCCTCGCCGACCCGGTCGCGGGCGCGCTCGGTGATGAGCGGCCCGGTCACGGTGGCCGGTTCGGCCGGGTCGCCGACCGGCAGCGCCCGCAGGGCCTCGGAGAGCGCCTCGCGCAGCGGGTCGAGGGCCGCGCCGACGGCGATGACGCGGCTGGTGGCGGTGCACTTCTGGCCCGCGTACCCGGCGACGGCGGCGGCGATGTGGGCCGCGGCCCGCTCGATGTCGGCGTCCGGCAGGACGATCGCCGCGTTCAGGCCGCCCATCTCGGCCTGCACCGGCACGCCGCGGGCCGTGGCCCGCGCAACGACGGCCTGGCCCACGACGGTCGAGCCGGTGAAGGACACGACGTCGGCGGAGGAGACGAGGGCGTTGCCCTCCGAAGCCCCGCCGGGCAGCGCGGTGAACACCCCGGCGGGCAGGGCCTGTTGGACGAGCTCGGCGAGCCGCTGCGCGCAGGCGGTGGCCTCGGGGGCCGGCTTGAGGACGACCGCGTTGCCCGCCGCGAGGGCCGGAGCGGCCTTCCAGCTGGGGATGGCGAAGGGGAAGTTCCAGGGCGTGATGAGCCCGGCGACGCCGTGCGGGCGGCGGCGGGTCAGGAGCAGTCCCGGGCCGGTGGCGGGCTCGTGGACGGCGCCGACGGGTTCGTACGCGGCCTGGGCGTAGTACCGCCAGATCGCGGTGGTGCGGGCGACCTCGGCGCGGGCTTCGGCGACGGGCTTGCCCACCTCGCGCACGGCGAGCGCGGCCAGCTCCGGCGCGGCGGCGTCGACCGCGTCGGCGACCGCGGTGAGCGCGGCGGAGCGGGCGGCCGCCCCGGCGAGCAGCCACCCCGCCTGTGCGACGCGGGCGCGCTCCACGGTGTCGGCCACCGCGAAGGCGCCGGGCGCCGGGGCCTCGACGACCACGTCGGCGGGGTCGGCCGGGTTGCGGGAGGTGATGAGGGACGTGGGGGCGGTCACAGCAGGAACCCTCCGGGGAAGGGGTCGTCGGGGTCGAGGAAGTACTGGGCGGTGCCGGTGAGCCAGGCGCGTCCGGTGATGGTGGGGACGACGGCGGGCAGGCCGCCGACCGTCGTCCTCTCCGTGAGGCGGCCCGTGAAGCGGGTGCCGATGAAGGACTCGTTGACGAAGTCGCGGCCCAGTGGCAGCTGGCCGCGCGCGTGCAGCTGGGCCATGCGGGCCGAGGTGCCGGTGCCGCACGGGGAGCGGTCGAACCAGCCGGGGTGGATGGCCATGGCGTGCCGCGAGTGGCGGGCGTCGGAGCCGGGCGCGGCCAGATACACGTGCTTGAGCCCGGCGACGTCCGGCCGCTCGGGGTGCACGGGCCGCTCCGGCGAGGCGTTGATGGCGTCCATGACGGCGAGCCCAGCCGCGAGGATGTCCTCCTTGCGGGCCCGGTCGAACGGCAGGCCGAGCGCGTCGAGCTCCACGAAGGCGTAGAAGTTGCCGCCGAAGGCGAGGTCGTACGTCACCTGGCCGTGGCCCGGCACGTGGACCTTGCGGTCCAGGGCGACCGAGAACGCGGGCACGTTGGTGAACGTCACCGACTTCGCCGCGCCGTCCTCCACCTGTACGTCGACGGCCACGAGCCCCGCCGGGGTGTCGAGCCGCACGGTGGTGACGGGTTCGGTCACCGGCACCATGCCCGTCTCGACCAGGACCGTGGCGACCCCGATCGTGCCGTGCCCGCACATCGGGAGCAGGCCGGAGACCTCGATGTACAGGACGCCGACGTCGGCGTCGGGACGGGTGGGCGGCTGCAGGATGGCGCCGCTCATGGCACCGTGACCGCGCGGCTCGTACATCAGGAGCGTCCGCAGGTGGTCCATGTGCTCGATGAAGTGCAGCCGCCGCTCGGCCATGGTGGCGCCGGGGATGACGCCGACGCCACCGGTGATCACGCGGGTGGGCATGCCCTCGGTGTGCGAGTCGACGGCGTGGAAGACATGGCGGGTACGCACGGGCTTCCTTTCGGTCAGCGGAAGTCGGGGATGTCGGGCGATGTCAGAGGGATGGGGGCGGGCGGATCAGCGGTGGCCGTCGGCGACGGCCTTCTCGGTGGCGGCGCGGACCGCCGCCTCGGCCTGCGTGGCGAGCGGGGAGCGCGGCGGCCGGGTGGGGCCGCCCCGCCGTCCCACGATGTCCATGGAGACCTTGATGGCCTGCACGAACTCCGTCTTGGAGTCCCAGCGCAGCAGCGAGTGCAGGGACTTGTAGAGCGGCACGGCCGTGGCCAGGTCGCCGGTGACGGCGGCGCGGTAGAGCGTGGCGCAGGCGGCGGGGAAGGCGTTGGGGTACCCGGCGATCCAGCCGACGGCTCCGGCGACGGCCAGTTCGAGCAGGACGTCGTCGGCGCCGATCAACAGGTCGAGCTCCGGGGCGAGTTCAGCGATCTCGTACGCCCTGCGGACGTCACCGCTGAACTCCTTCACCGCGACGACGCTGCCGTCCTGGTGCAGCTGGGCGAGGAGGGCCGGGGTGAGGTCGACCTTCGTGTCGAGGGGGTTGTTGTACGCGACGACCGGCACCCCCGCGCGGGCGACCTCGGCGTAGTGGGCACGCACGGTGGCCTCGTCGGCCCGGTAGGCGTTCGGCGGCAGCAGCAGCACCGAGCCGCAGCCCTCCGCGGCCGCGTGCTCCGTCCAGCGGCGCGCCTCGGCGCTGCCGTACGCGGACACGCCGGGCATGACCCGGGCCCCGTCGCCCGCGGCCTCGACGGCGGTGCGCACCACGCGGGCGCGCTCCTCGTCGGTCAGGGTCTGGTACTCGCCGAGCGAGCCGTTCGGTACGACGCCGTCGCAGCCGTTGTCGATCAGCCAGCGCACGTGCTCGGCGTAGGCGTCGTGGTCCACGGACAGGTCGTCGCGCAGGGGCAGCGCGGTGGCGACCATGATGCCGCGCCAGGGGTGCGCACTGTTCCAGGCGCTGGTCGAACCGGAGGTGGTCGGGCCGGAGGTGGTCATGCGGATGGTGCCTTTCTGTCGGACGGGGCGATGCGGTCGCGGGCGCGCGGGTTTGGGGGTCAGGTCCCCGGACGGGGCGTGACCAGGTCCCGGGCGCGCGGGTCGGTGGTGAAGTCGAGGAGGTGCGGGGCGTGTTCCGGGCGCGGGCACGGGTTGGTGGTGAGGTCCCGGGCGCGCGGGTTGGTGGTCAGGTTCCGGAGGTGGGGGTGGGGCCGGTGTCGCCCTCGGTGGCCGGGGCGGTGGGGCCCTCGGCAGCGACGGAGGCCTCTCCCTCGGCAGCGGGAGCGGTGGCGCTCTCGGCGGCGGAGGCGATGACGCCTCGGCCACTGCGAGCGGCGCCACCCCCGGCGGCAGAAGCGGCGCCACGCCCAGCGACAGGCGCGGTGGCACGCCCGGCAGCGGGTGTGGTCCCGTCCCCTGACACCGAAGCCGCGTCGTCCCCGGCCGCGGAAACCGTGCCCTCCCCGTTCGGCGCGTCCGCGTGGTGCCCCGCACCGGAGCCGTCGAGCGCGGCCAGTGCGGACAGGCGTACGGGGACGGCGAAGGGGCGGCGCTCCGCTGGGAGTTCGGTGGGGGCGCCCCCGGACGCCAGGCAGGCCACCGCCGGGCCGCACATCCGGCCCTGGCACCAGCCCATCCCGGCCCGGGTGAGCAGCTTGACGGTGCGGACGTCCCGCGCGCCGAGGTCCTCGACGGCCTCGCGGACGCGCCCGGCGGTGACCTCCTCGCAGCGGCACACGTCGGTGTCGTCGGTCAGCCAGCGCGCCCAGCCGGGACCGGGCGCGTGGGCGGCGGCCATCGCGTCGGCGAAGGCCCGCATCCGGTCCCTGCGGCGGCGCAGCTCGCGCGCCCGGGCCTCGGGCACGGGGCGGCCGAGGACGCGGGCGGCAGCGGCGATCCCGGCCAGCTCCCCTTCCGCGCGGGCCAGTTGGGCACCGCCCACTCCCCCGGTCTCGCCCGCGGCCCACAGACCGCGCACCGACGTCTCCTGGGAGCCGTCCAGAGCGAGGGCCCTGGTGCCGTCGGGCAGGGCGCGGGTCGCGCAGCCGAGCGTCGTGGCGAGGTCGATCTGCGGGACGAGGCCGTGCCCGACGGCCAGCGCGTCGCACGCGATCCGCCGCCCCGTCCCCCGGACGGGGCGCCAGTCGCGGTCGAGGCGGGTGACGGTGACGGCCTCCACCCGGTCGGTGCCGTGCACCGCGGTGACCGCGCTGCGCGCCCGCACCGGCACCCGGTGCCGCAGCAGCGCCGTGCCGTGGACCAGCGCCTCGACGGCCTTGTGCGGGTTGGTGGCGAGGGCCCGGGGACGACGGGCGTACCGCAGATAGCCGGAGGCCTCCACGACGGCCGGCACCCGCGCCCCGGCCGCGGCCAGCGACGAGGCGACCGCCAGCAGCAGCGGGCCGCTGCCCGCCACGACGACCCTCCGACCGGGCAGCACCAGGCCGGACTTGAGCATGGCCTGCGCTCCCCCGGCCGAGACGACGCCGGGCGTGGTCCAGCCGGGAAACGGCAGGTGGCGTTCGGCCGCGCCGGTCGCCAGGAGTACGGCACGGGCGCGCACCCGTACCGGCATGTCGTCGCCCCCGTCGGCGCCGGTGACGGCGTGCACCGACCACGTGTCGACGGTGCCGTCGTCCCGCGTCACGCTCCACACATGGTGTCCGGCCAGATGGCGGACGTCGCTCCGCTCGAAGCGGCGGCACAGGTCGGCGTAGGCGGGCCAGTCGTGGTGCAGGGCCTCGGGGCGGGCGGCTCCCAGGGCGGGTTCGGGGGTGCGGTAGAACTGTCCGCCCGTGTGCGTGGCGGTGTCCAGCAGGGCGACGGACAGGCCGAGTTCGGCGGCGGCGACGGCGCCGGCGAGCCCGGCGGGGCCCGCGCCGATCACCGCGAGGTCGCAGGGGCCGCCGTCGTGCGGTTCAGACGCCGAGACCGGCACGGCCGTGTCCTTCCTGCGTCGTGACGGCGTCCCCGGGCCGGGCCGGGACCAGGCAGGCGCGCCGGTTGGGCTCGCCGTTGACGGTGGCGAGGCAGTCGTAGCACTGGCCGATGCCGCAGAACGCGCCGCGCGGTCGCCCGCCGTCGCGCGTGGTGCGCCAGGCGAGGATGCCGGCGCCCCACAGCGCGGCGGCGACGGACTGGCCGGGCAGGGCGGTCACGGCACGGCCGTCGAAGGTGATCTCGAACGGCGGGCCGGGACGGGCGCCGACCAGGTCGGCGGGGGTGCGGGCCACGGGCCCCCTCCTCTCGTAGCGGTCAGGGCAGTCGTGCGCGGTGGTGCGCGCCGGGCTCAGGCGGCGGGAGCGAAGCGCTCCGGCCTGAACGGGGTGAGGTCGAGCGGTGGTTCGCCGCCGGTCAGGGCGCGGGCGACGGCCAGGCCGGTGCCGGGCGCGAGCCCGATGCCCGCGCCCTCGTGACCGCAGGCGTGCAGGAGGCCCGGCACGCGCGGGTCGAGCCCGACGGCGGGCAGGTGGTCCGGCAGATAGGGCCGGAATCCGGCGTACGTACGCATCACGCGGACCCCGGCCAGGACCGGGAACAGGGCGGTGGCCTGTGCCGCGAGCCGTCGCAGCACCTCGACCGACAGGGTGCGGTCGAAGCCGACCCGCTCCCGGCTCGCGCCGATCAGGACCGGGCCCGCAGGAGTGCCCTCCACCACGGCCGAACTCTGCAGCGCGGCGGACCCGCTGGCCACGTCCGCGACGTAGTCGGCGGCGTACACCTTGCGCCGCACGACGCGCGGCAGCGGCTCGGTGACCAGGACGAAGCCCCGGCGGGGCCGGACGGGAAGGTCCACCCGGGCGAGGCGGGCGAGGTCGCCGCCCCAGGTACCGGCGGCGTTGACCACGTACGGCGCGTGCACATCCCCTTGAGTGGTGCGCACCCCTTGGATCTCACCGGCCGCCCCGCGGAGCAGTCCGGTGACCTCCTCGCCGAGGCGCAGGCGGATCCGACTGCCCGCCGCGCGCAGCAGGTGGGCGGCGGCGAGCGTCGGCATGACCTGTGCGTCCTCGGGGTAGTGGACGCCGCCCGCAAGGCCGTCGGCGAGGTGCGGCTCCAGGTCGTGCAGCCGGTCCGCCGGGATCTCCTCCGCCGTGACGCCCGCCTTGCGCTGGTGGTCCGCGAAGTCCCGCAGCGCGGTGAGACCCGACTCGGCGGAGGCGACGACGAGGCCGCCCTTGGCCTCGTACTCGATGGCGGGAGGAAGCTCTTCGGCGAGCTCGCGCCACAACCGGGTCGACAGCAGGGCGAGTTCGAGCTCGGGGCCCGGCTCCTTGTCGGAGACCAGGAGGTTCCCCTCGCCCGCTCCCGTCGTGCCGCCCGCCACGGGGCCGCGGTCGACCACGGTGACGCGCAGACCCGAACGGGCCGCGTAGTAGGCACAGGCCGCACCGATCATGCCTGCGCCGACGACGATGACGTCTGCGGAGTTCCTTGTGAGCACCTCAGTAATATTTCACATTGCACTGCGCGTGCCAAGGGTCCGTACGAACAATCTCGGCGGCCGGTCCGCGGCCGCCGTCTCACATGCGGGCGAACTCCGCGGTCAGCGACCGGGCCCGGTCCATCCTCAGGAAGAAGGACGGGGAGGTGTTCCGGTGCCGCACCCCGTCGAGGACCCAGCCGGTGAGGCGGTAGCCGCGCCGCGGCGTGGCCGTCACGGTGACTCCGGTGCCCGGGCGGTAGGGGCCCCAGGTGGTGGGGCGGACCGTGCCGCCGTCCTCCGGGGTGGCGGTCAGGTTCAGGGCGTGGCGGACGCGCGGCACGGTCGGGGCGCGGTAGCCCGCGACGATCGGGGTGGTCTGCTGGGCCACGAGGGCGTTGTTGTTGTACCGGTCGCCCAGCTCCTGGCCCTGCCAGGCGTGTTCGGGGTTGGAGTACTGGTTGACCGCCGAGCAGGGGCGGCCGCAGGCGGAGGAGTACGCCATGAGCGTGTGCCAGCGCCGGTCCGCGGTGACATAGCCGGTGCTGTACGGAGTGGTGAGGTACGGCCGGTAGTCCTGGCCGCCCAGCTGGTCGTCGAGGGTCGCGCGGTCGTGGAACAGGCCCAGGTTGTGGCCCACCTCGTGGCCGAAGTTGTACCAGTCCACGATGGAGTGGACGTCGGTGACCGAGTACGCCTGGTCGTCGGTCTTCGCGCTCGGCGGCATCGGCAGGCTGCCCTGCCCCGTGCTGGTGCCCTCGGGGACCTGCACGATCAGGCCGACGAGGTCGGCGCCGTGGGCCTCGCGGAACTGGGCGGCGTACGCGCCGAGTTCGGGGTCGCGCGGATTGGACAGCTTCTCGTGGACGGCGCTTGCCTTCTCCTCGCCGTCGCGGTAGTAGTGCGCGCGGTACAGGCCCACGATGTCCACGCTCGCCCGCACCCCGCTGTCCGCGAAGGCCTGGTTGATCGCCGACTCGGCGTACGCGACCCGGTTCCGCATGCCGTCGACCCCGCCCATGGCCCACTCCGCCCGCGGGGTCCAGCCGACCACCATGTCGATGACGACCGGTGTCTCGGACGCGGCCCTCCGCGGCGGGCGGGGCACGCTCTGGCCGAGCGAGGCGTGCTGGCCGTCGGCGTCGTCGCCGACGGGGTGCTCGCGCAGGGTCGGGTTCTCCTCGGTCACCAGGGCCTTGCCGGGTTCGTTGCGCAGCGGCGCGATCCGGAAGATGCGGTCGCCGCGGTCGTACACCGCGTCCACCATGACGGGGTCGCCGTCCTTGTCGCAGGCCCCGGTGACATGGAGGTAGACGGTCCGCTCGGGCCGGTCCCGCTCGTGCCCGGAGAAGCTGACCGTGCCGGCGGCGTCCACCGGCTCGATCCGCTCGGCGACGGCCCGCACCTCCACGTCAGGAAAGAACCGCAGGGTGTGCTCCAGCGGGCGGCCCTCGCTCGGGCGTTCGCAGAGCGCGGCGTAGTCCTGCCGGTCGACGGTGACGGTGCGCCGCCGCACCTCGTCACTGGGGCCGGGCTCGGCGGCTCCGGCCGGAGCGACCGCCGAGAGGAGGGCGAGGGAGGCGACGGAAGCGGCGCCGAGCGACAGGGCGCGACGAGTGGGGCGGTTACGGCGAGCGGTGCGGGTGTGGCGTCGGGGCATGTCCTTCACATGTCCCGATCGGGATGTAGCACGCACATACGACACTCGAACGCGCGTCAGATTCACTCCGTCGCCACGGGATCCGGCGTACCCGCCGCTATGGGATCCGGCTCACCGGCTTTCGTGTGCGCCGACGGACTGCGCGTAGCGGAAGAGGCCGGTGGGGTCGTAGCGCTGCTTGACCTCCGTCAGGCGTGCGTAGTTGGCGCCGTAGTAGGCGTGCTGCCAGTCGCGCAGGTCGGGGTCGGGGAAGTTCACGTAGGCCGCGTCGGTGCCAAGGCGGCGGCTGAGCGCACGGTGGACGGTGCGGGTCCGCTCCAGGAGTGAGCGCACCTGGTCGGGTGTGGTGCCCGGCCGCCAGTGGGTGCCGATGTCGATGACGAAGGCGGCCGCGCGGTGCGGATAGGCGGTCTCGTCCGGGCGGGGCGCGGCGACGGTGGCACCCATGGCGAAGAGCGTCACGTACCCGGTCGCCCGGGTGGGGCCCGGCCGCCAGGTGCGGGTCCACTCGGCGATGTGGGCCACGGTGTCCGGGGTCGGCGGGCGGTCCGGGACGAGGGACTTCGAGGCGTAGCAGTCCTTCGCCCCGGGGGTTTCCATGAGGTAGTCCTGCGCCGCCCAGAAGCCGCGCTCTTCGATGAAGCTCTTGTCCGGGCGCAGTTCCAGGAGCGGGCCGAGGAGGCGGCTCAGGACGCCCTCGGGGCCGAGGCGCTGACCGAGCACCCACACGCCGGTGGCGCCGTCGCCCGCGTGCTTGAAGCCGATCCGTACGTCGAGGTCGCCGGCCGCGTCGGCGTCCAGGAGCTCCTGCAGCGCCCTCACCACGTCCGGGCCCGCCGTGAGCGGGAAGGAGAGGGCGAAGACGGTGGCGCGCTGCCGGTCGACGGGCACGGCGTCGAAGACGAAGGCGGTGTTGACGCCGAAGTTGCCGCCCGCGCCGCCCCGGCAGGCCCAGAACAGGTCGGCGTTCTCGTCCGCCGCGGCCCGCACCAGGCTTCCGTCGGCCAGCACGACCCGGGTCTCCACGAGCCGGTCGCAGGTCAGGCCCCATTTGCGGTCGTTGAAGCCGAGCCCGCCGCCGAGCGTGAGCCCGGCCACGCCGACGCCCGGGCAGCGCCCGCCCGGGAAGTAGAGGCCCGCGTCGCGGGCGGCGTAGACGTCGGAGTTGGTGGCGCCGCCGCCCAGGACGAGGTGGCGTCCGTACGGCGCCACGTGGTTCATCGCCCGCAGGCTGATCACCAGGCCGGGGGTGGTCGAGTGGCCGGCGTAGTTGTGGCCGCCGGAGCGGGGCGCGAAGGGCAGGTGGTGCTCGGCGCACCAGCGGAGCGCGGTGCGCACGTCGTCCTCGGTGGCGCAGGCGAGGACTCCGGCGGGGCGGACGCCGGCATAGCGCTGGTTGTCGACCGTCGCGCGGGCCGGGTAGCCGGCGTCGCCCGGCCGGTGGAGCCGGGCCGCGGGGCTCAGCGCGCGGCGCAACTGCCGCCACGCGGCCGGGTCGGGGTGGTGGAGCGAGGGCGCCGCCGGGGTCGCGGCCGCGGCGTGCGGGCCGCCGATGCCTTGCGTCAGGGCGGCACCGGCCGCGGCGGCCGCGCCCGCTCGGAGGACTGCTCGACGACGGACAGCCACGACTGCCCCTTCCTGTCACGGTCATGGACGGGCCTGCCCGGTGGCCGGGCAAGCCCACGATGGAAGGCGGCGGTCCGTGCGCCGCGCCACGACACGCACGGAGATCATGTGTTCATGCGATCGGACGTGACGCGTGCGCCTGCGATCCCTCCGGCCGAGCGCCGCGCGGGGTCTCAGTGCCCGAGGAGTTCGCCCATCCACGCCTCGATCGCGTCGGGCGTACGCGGCAGTGCCCCCGACATGAGGCGCGCCCCGTCCGCCGTGACGACCAGGTCGTCCTCGACGCGTACGCCGATGCCGCGCAGCTCGGCGGGGAGCGTCTCGTCGTCCGGCTGCAGGTACAGGCCGGGCTCGACCGTGAGGACCTGGCCCTCCTCCAGGACGCCGTCGAGATAGGCGTCCGCGCGGGCCTGGGCGCAGTCGTGCACGTCCAGGCCGAGCATGTGCCCGCTGCCGCACAGGGTGTAGCGGCGGTGGCGGTCGCCGTCCGCGTTCTTCAGCACGCCCCAGTCGGCGAGGCCGTCGGCGATGACCCGCATGCACGCCCGGTGGAAGTCGCGGAAGCGGGCGCCGGGCCGCAGTGCGGCGATGCCCGCTTCCTGGGCGGCCAGGACGAGTTCGTACACCTGCCGCTGGACGGGTGAGAAGCGGCCGGAGAGCGGCAGGGTGCGGGTGATGTCGGCCGTGTAGAGCGTGTCGGTCTCCACGCCCGCGTCGAGCAGGAGCAGTTGGGCGGGGTCGAGGGGGCCGTCGTTGCGGATCCAGTGCAGTACGCAGGCGTGGGCGCCGGACGCGGCGATCGTCTCGTAGCCGGTGCCGTTGCCCTCGGCGCGGGCGCGGAGGTTGAAGGTGCCCTCGATCCAGCGCTCGCCGCGCGGGTGGGCGAGGGCCCGGGGCAGGGCGCGGACCACGTCCTCGAAGCCGGAGACCGTGTGGTCGACGGCCAGTTGCAGCTGTGTCACCTCCCAGTCGTCCTTGACCAGGCGCAACTCGCTGAGCACCGCGGCGAGTTCGGGGTCGGTCGAGGCGTCGCGGCCGGGCGGGAGGCGGTGGTAGCGGTCCAGGTGGGCGCACGGGATGCCGGTCATGCGCTCGGCCTCGTCGAGGTCGGGGCGGCGCCCCACCCAGAACTCCCCGTAGCGCCGGTCCCGGTGGAACTCGGCGCCGCCGTCGCGCGGCGAGCGCGGGCGCACGAAGAGGACCGCTTCGTGGCTGTGCGGTCCGTCCGGCTCCAGGACGAGGACGTGGCCCGCCTGGTCCTCGCCGGTCAGGCCGGTGAGCCAGGCGTAGGCGCTGTGCGGGCGGAAGCGGTGGTCGCAGTCGTTGGAGCGGACCGCGAGCTCGCCGGCCGGGACGATGAGGCGCTCGCCGGGGAAGCGGGCGGAGAGCCGGGCGCGGCGGGCGGGCGTCAGCTCCGCGACCGGCAGGCGGATGTCGCCGGTCAGCGGGGTCGGGGCCCAGTGGCTCGACAGGAACGCGGCGAGTTCCGGCGAGATCGGCAGGTCGTGGCTCGCGGTGCGGATGGCGGCGGCCGGTCCGGCGGCTTCCTCGGCGGCCGGTCCGGCGGCTTCCTCGGCGGCCGGTTCGGCGGCTTCCCCGGTGGCCGGTACGCCGGTCGCTCCGGCAGCCGCTTCGACGATCGTTCCGGTGGTTGCCTCGACAGTCGTTCCGGTGGTCGCTTCGACGGCTCTGAGGTCGTCCATGGCAGTCCCCCCTCGGGCACGGGTAGGTAACGAAGTCACCGACACCTTGTCAGTGCAATTTCACATTACTATGTTACCGGTCACATTCCAGCCAGCTTCGACGGTTCGTCAGACCTGGCTGTTCCTCGGCTTCTTCCGGAGTGACCACTCATGGACAAGCGCACCCGCATCACCCTGGCCACCGCCCTCGCGGCGGCCCTCACCCTCGGCGCGACCGGCTGCTCCGGCGGGCACAAGGCGAGCGACGCCCGCGACGGCAAGAGACTCGCCATCGCCAACAACGGCAAGGTGGTCGGCGGCACCCCACAGCGGGGCGGCACCCTCACCGTGCTGTCCAACCAGGACTTCACCCACCTCGACCCGGCCCGCAACTGGGTGATGGGCGACATGGACTTCGGCACCCGGCTGCTCTACCGCACCCTGGTCACGTACAAGGCCGAACCGGGCGCCAAGGGCGGCCAGTTGGTGCCCGATCTCGCCGAGTCCCTCGGCACCTCCGCCAACGGGGCCAAGACCTGGACCTTCAAGCTCAAGAAGGGCCTGAAGTACGAGGACGGCTCCCCCATCACCGCCCGGGACGTCAAGTACAACGTGGAGCGGTCCTTCTCCCCCGACCTGCCCGGCGGCCCCGACTACGCGGCCCGCTACCTCGCGGGGGCGAAGGGCTACAAGGGCCCGGCCGACGGCGAGCACCTGGACTCCGTCAGGACGCCCGACGACCGCACGATCGTCTTCGAACTCCGCAAGCCCTTCGCGGAGTTCCCCTACGCCACGGTCCTGCCCACCTTCGCCCCGGTGCCGAAGGCCAAGGACAAGGGCCCGCAGTACGACAACCGCCCGTTCTCCTCCGGGCCCTACAAGGTCCAGTCGTACGACCGCGACAAGCAGCTCGTCCTCGTCCGCAACACCCACTGGAGCGCGCGCACCGACAGCGTGCGCAAGGCGTACCCGGACAAGCTGGTCGTCACGATGGGGCTCAAGGCCAACCAGATCGACGACCGGCTCGTCGCGAGCCAGGGCGCGGACGCCTCCGCCGTCCCCTGGGCCAAGCTGCGCCCCGAGAGCACCCCCAAGGTGCTGCCCAAGGCCGACGTCAGGAAGCGGCTGCTCGCCGAGTCCCAGAACTGCACCGAGATGGTGCAGATGCACACGGGCCGCGCCCCGTTCGACGACGTCAGGGTGCGCAAGGCCGTGCAGTACGCCCTCGACCGCGAGAGCGTCATGACCGCGTCCGGCGGACCGGCCCTCAACGACGTGGCCACCGCCTACATGCCGGGCCCGCTCTTCGGCGGCAAGCAGCCCGACGCCCTGAAGATCCCCGTGACCGGTGACGTGGACAAGGCCAAGCGGCTGCTCAAGGACGCAGGCAAGCCGAACGGCTTCGCCACCAGCATCACCGTCTCCAACGGGGACAAGGGCATCGCCGAGGCGGTGCAGCAGTCCCTCGGCCGGGCGGGCATCAAGGTCACCATCGAGACGGTGGACCAGTCCGCCTTCTACGACACCATCGGCGACACCAAGAACCGCACGGACCTGGTCTACACCGGCTGGTGCCCGGACTACCCGTCCGGCTCCACCTTCCTGCCCTTCGTCTTCGACGGCCGCTACATCAAGGAGAAGGGCAACTCCGGCAACCACTCGCTCTTCCGCGACAAGCCGACCATGCGGCGCATGGACGAGATCGCCGCCATGACCGACGCCCGGCAGGCGGGCAGGGCCTGGCGCGAGCTCGACGGGCAGATCCTCGCCAAGGCCCCGACGGCCCCCGCCGTCATCGAGCGCATGCCGCTGCTCCTCGGCACCAACGTCGCGGGCGCGTACGGCCACACCTCGTTCGGCGGACAGATCGACTACGCCACGGTCGGCCTGAAGAACCCCTCCAAGAGCGGGAATTGAGGTCGCGCCGGACCATGACAACAAGCAGAGCCACCCCCGCGCCCGCCGTCCCGGCTCCCGCCGTGCCGGTCGGCAGCACCCCCTGGCAGCTCGCCCGCGCGGAACTGCGCCGCCGCACCTCCGTGAAGATCTCCCTCGTCGTGATCGCGCTGTTCGCGGTCATGGCCGTCGCCGCCCCGCTGCTCAGCGCGCTCGGCGGCTGGTCGCCCGAGGAGTTCGACAAGTCCGCCATCGACCCCTATCTGGGCGGCCAGCCCATCGGGCCGCTCGGCGGCATGTCGGCCGAGCACTGGCTCGGCGTCGAGCCCGTCACGGGCCGCGACCTGTTCGCCCGCGTCGTGCACGGCGCCCGCGTCTCCCTGTTCATCGCGTGCGCCGCCACCGCCATCGTCGTCCTCGCGGGCACGGCGGCCGGGATCGCCGCGGGCTACTTCGGCGGCCGCGTCGACACCGTGCTGTCCCGCCTGATGGACCTCACGATGTCCTTCCCCTCCCTCATCTTCATGATCGCGATGATGTCGGTGGCCCGTGACGTCAACCGCGTCCTCCTGATGACCGCCGTCATCGGCCTGTTCAGCTGGCCGGGCATCGCCCGCGTCGTGCGCGGCCAGGCGCTCTCGCTGCGCCACCGCGAGTACGTGGACGCCGCGCGCGTCGCCGGGTCGGGCCCGTGGCGCATCATCGCCCGGGACATCCTGCCGGGCGTCGCGGGGCCCGTCATCGCGTACACCACCCTGATCATCCCCGGCATGATCGCCACCGAGGCGGCCCTCAGCTACCTGGGCGTCGGCGTGCGCCCGCCCACCCCGTCCTGGGGCCAGATGATCGCCGAGAGCGTCGCCTTCTACGACACGGACCCCATGTACTTCGTCGTCCCGAGCCTGTGTCTGTTCCTCACGGTGCTCGCCTTCACCCTGCTCGGCGACGCGCTGCGCGACGTCCTCGACCCGAGAGGCAGCCGCACATGATCGTCTACCTCGGCCGCCGTCTCCTCGGCGTCGCCGGCGTCCTGATCGCCATCGCCGCCGTCACCTTCACCATCTTCTACGTCCTTCCCTCCGACCCGGCCGCGGCGGCCTGCGGCAAGGCGTGCAGCGCGGAACGCCTTGCCGCGATCCGCGCCCACATGGGCCTCGACCAGCCGCTGTGGCGGCAGTTCTGGGACTTCGTCACGGGCATCTTCACCGGCCGCACCATGGGCAGCGGCCAGTACGCCCTGCACTGCGACTTCCCCTGCCTGGGCTACTCGTACGAGAACAGCCAGGGCGTGTGGGACCTGCTCATGGACCGCCTTCCGGTCTCCGCGTCGCTCGCCGTCGGCGCGGCGGCGATCTGGCTGCTCCTCGGCCTGAGCGCGGGCGTGGTGGCGGCCCTGCGCAAGGACACCCTCACCGACCGCGCCCTGATGGTCGGCGCGGTCGCCGCCGCCTCGCTGCCCGTCTACTTCACGTCGATGATGCTCATCTACGGCCTGATCCGCACGGCCGGGATCCTGCCCTATCCCAAGTACGTCGAGCTCACGTCGGACCCGGTCGACTGGGCGTCGAACCTGCTCCTGCCCTGGCTGGCGCTCGCGATCCTGTACGCGGCCATGTACGCGCGCCAGAGCCGCAGTTCGATGATCGAGACGATGGCCGAGCCGTATATCCGCACCGCCCGCGCCAAGGGCCTGCCGCGCCGCACCGTCGTGGTCAAGCACGGCCTGCGGGCCGGCATGACCCCGATCCTCACCCTCTTCGGCATGGACCTCGGCGGGCTGCTCGCGGGCGCGGTGATCACCGAGTCCATCTTCGGCATCCCCGGCATCGGGCGGCTCTTCTACGGCGCCCTGTCCACCGGCGACCAGCCGGTCATCCTCGGCGTCACGCTGCTCGCCGCCGCCTTCATCGTCGTCGCCAACCTGGCCGTCGACCTGCTGTACGCCGTCGTCGACCCGCGAGTGAGGTACTGATGGCCGCCGCCGAACCCCTGTTGTCCGTACGGGACCTGACCGTCACCTTCCCGACCAGGCACGGCGCGGTCCGGGCCGTGGACTCCCTGTCCTTCGACGTGCGGCCCGGCCGGACCCTCGGCATCGTCGGCGAGTCCGGCTCCGGCAAGTCCGTCACGTCCCTCGCGGTGATGGGCCTGCACACCGGCGCCACCGTCAGCGGCTCGGTGGCGCTGGGCGGCCGCGAGCTGACCGGCCTGCCGGAGCGCGAGCTGAACCGGCTGCGCGGCCGCAACATCGCGATGATCTTCCAGGACCCGCTGTCCAGCCTCCACCCGTACTACACCGTGGGCGAGCAGATCGCCGAACACCACCGCGTGCACTTCGGCAGCCGTCGCACAGCCGCCCGCGAGCGGGCCGTCGACGCCCTCGCCGAGGTCGGCATCCCCGAGCCGCGGCGCCGCGCGCGGGAGTACCCGCACCAGTTCTCCGGCGGCATGCGCCAGCGCGTGATGATCGCCATGGCCCTGGTCTGCGAGCCCGAACTGCTCATCGCGGACGAGCCGACCACCGCCCTCGACGTCACCGTGCAGGCCCAGATCCTGGAGCTCATCGCCCGCCTCCAGCAGGAGCGGGGCCTGGCCGTCATCATGATCACGCACGATCTTGGCGTGGTCGCCCGCGTCGCCCACGAGGTCCTGGTGATGTACGGCGGCAGGGCCGTCGAACAGGCCCCCGTGGACACCCTGTTCGCCACTCCCGCCCACCCCTACACCCGCGGCCTGCTCGACTCGCTGCCCCGCCTCGACGACAGCGACGACGCACCGCTGCGGGCGATCCCCGGCAGCCCGCCGTCGCTGCTCACACCGGTGCCGGGCTGCGCGTTCGCGCCCCGCTGCCCGCTCGTCGCCGACGCCCCCGACGCCGAGCGCGCCCGCTGCGAGACGACGGCACCGCAGCTCGAAGGACCGCCGGGACACCCGACGGCCTGCCACTTCCCCGCGTACGAAGGCGCTGTCTCATGACCACCACCGAACCCCTGCTCTCCGTGCGGGACTTGACCATGACGTTCCCCGGGCGGCGCAGGTCCGCCGCGCCGGTCCGGGCCGTCGACGGCATCACCTTCCAGGTCGCCGCGGGCGAGACCCTCGGCCTGGTCGGCGAGTCCGGCTGCGGCAAGTCCACCACCGGCCGCGCGATCGTCCGGCTCCTCGAACCCACGGCGGGCTCCGTCACGTACGACGGACACGACATCAGCCACCTGTCGCAGCGCGCGCTCAAGCCGCTCCGCAAGGACCTGCAGATGGTCTTCCAGGACCCGCACTCCTCCCTCAACCCCCGCCAGACGGTGGCCCGGATCATCTCGGACCCGCTGCTCGTGCAGGGCAGCCCGGCGGCGGACGCCCGCAAGCGCGCCGCCGAGCTGATGGAGCTCGTCGGCCTCATCCCCGAGCACATCGACCGCTACCCGCACGAGTTCTCCGGCGGCCAGGCGCAGCGCATCGGCATCGCCCGAGCCCTCGCCACCGGTCCCCGTCTGGTCGTCGCCGACGAGCCGGTCTCGGCCCTCGACGTCTCCGTCCAGGCCCAGATCGTCAACCTGATGGAGCGTCTCCAGCGCGAACTCGGCCTCGCCTACCTCTTCATCGCCCACGACCTGTCGGTCGTGAAGCGGGTGTGCGACCGGGTCGCCGTGATGTATCTGGGCCGCATCGTCGAGATCGGCCCCAAGGAGCGGGTGTACGCCGACCCGGCCCACCCCTACACCCGCGCCCTGCTGTCCGCCGTTCCCCTTCCCGACCCGGCCGCCGAGCGGTCCCGCGAGCGGATCACCCTCCTGGGCGACCCGCCCAGCCCGGCGGCCCCGCCACCGGGCTGCACCTTCCATCCGCGGTGCCCCAAGGCGCAGGAGCTCTGCCGCACGCAGGCGCCCGAGCTGAGTCCCACGCCGGGATCGGCGCGACAGGTGGCGTGTCACTTCCCCGAGGCGGCGGTTCCCGTGTGAGCGCCTCAGCGGGCCCCACCGCACCGCCGGGGGCGCCACGCAGAAGGTTGGCGGTGGAGAGATCCTCTCCACGTCCATCCCTTCTTCCTCAATGCGCTCGATGTGCCGGGACTCCCCTCCCTGCCGCGCGGGGAGGTAGTGCGTCACCCCTGTGATGGCTTCCATGCTGCCACCGGTGAGCGTGCCACGGCAGGTTGCCCGCTCCGTGACGTGGTCGTAAGAAATCTTCAAGCGGAGTACCTCGAGAAGGCGAAGGGCCTGCCCGCGCTCGGCTCCCTCCAGGCGCCGAAGATCAACCTCGGCGAGCTCGACTCTCTCCAGCGGACCCTCACCATGCTCCAGGAAACCGGACTGGTCTGAGGCCCGGTCGGTCATGAGGCCGGAGGCGTCCGCGATGTCCGTCAGCGAGGCCCCCGCACCGGCCCGGTCCGGCGGCTCCGCCCGAGCGGGCGGAGCCCGTGGGCGCTGGGCGTCCCAGCGACCGTGGCCGCCGTCTTCGCGCTGCTCCCGCTCGGCTACCTCGCTGTGCGCGCCCTCGAACGCGGGCCGGGCTACGCCTGGGGCATCGTCACCACCGAGCGCACCGGCGCCCTGCTCGCCCGCGGCCTCGCCCTGGCCGCCGTCGTCGTAGCGGCCTGCCTGGTCCTCGGCGTCTCACTGGCCTGGCTGACCACGCGTACGGCACTGCCGTGGGCGGGCGGCTGGGCGGTCCTGGTGGCCCTGCCGCTGGCCGTGCCGAGCTATGTCGCTGCCTTCGCCTGGCTGTCCGCCGCGCCGCGCCTCACCGGGTTCACCGGGGTAGCCCTGGCCCTGACCCTGGAGAGTTTCCCGTACGTCCAGCTGCCCGTCGCGGCCGCGCTGCGCCGCACCGACCCCGCCCAGGAGGAGGCCGCCCGGTCCCTCGGCCTCGGGCCGACGCGCACGTTCTGACGCGCACGTTCTGGCGTGTCACCCTCCCCCAGTTGCGCCCGGCGGCGGCAGGAGGCGCGGTCCTGGTGGCGCTGTATGTGTTCTCCGACTTCGGCGCGGTGTCGCTGATGCGGTACGACACCTTCACCCGCCGCATCTACACCTCGTACCGGACGTCCTTCGACCGGACCCCGGCCGTCGCGCTCAGCGTCGTCCTGGTGGTGCTCACCGTGGCCCTCGTCGCCGCCGAGGCCCGCACCCGCGGACGGGTCGGCTACGCGCGCACCGGCGCGGGCACGGCACGCCCGGTCGGCCCGTCCCCGTTGGGGAAGTGGCTGGTGCCGTCGCTGAGTTGGTGCGGCGCCGTCACGGCCGCCGCCGCCGCGTTCCCGCTGGGCACGCTCGGCTACTGGCGCGCCGTCGGCAACTCCGCGACCTGGGCCCCGGGCCGCCTCGCCGAGACCGCCACGGCCACGCTCGGCGAGGCGGCCCGGGGGCGCCGCACTGACCACCGTGCTCGCCCTGCCGGTGGGGTGTTCGCGGCCCGCCACCGGGGCCGGACGGCCCAGCTGCTCGAACGCCCTGCCGGGCATCACCGTCGCGCTGTCGCTCGTGTTCCTCTCGGTGCGCTACGCCCGCCCGCTGTACCAGGAACGCCCGCTCCTGGTCGGCGCGTACGCGGTGCTGTTCCTGCCCGTCGCGGTCGCCGCCACACGTGCCGCCGTGCTCCAGGCTCCGCCCGGCCCCGAGGACGTGGCGCGGTCGCTCGGCCGGGGGCCCTGGCGGGTCCTGCGCGAGGTCACAGTGCCGCTGGCGGCTCCCGGCGCCGCGGCGGGCGCCGCGCTGATCCTGCTGGCCGCGATCCCCTCCTGTCTCCTCGGGAGGCAACGCACATGACCGACGCGCGCGGCACCGAAGCGCACAGCGCGGAGGCGGATGTGACGGACCTTCGCCTCGCGGGCCTGCGCAAGGCGTACGGCCCGCACGCGCCGCCCGTCCTCGACGGGCTCGACCTCACCGTCCCCGGCGGCACCCTGACCGCGGTGCTCGGCCCCTCGGGCTGCGGCAAGACCACCCTGCTGCGCGTCGTCGCGGGCTTCCTGCGCGACGACGCGGGCAGCGTCACCGTCGGCCCACGCGTCCTGACAGGGCCCGGAGTCCAGCTGCCTCCGGAGCGGCGCCGTATCGGCATCGTCCCGCAGGAGGGCGCGCTGTTCCCGCACCTGAACGTGGCCCGGAACGTGGGATTCGGCCTCACCGGCCCCGACCGGGCCACTCGTGGCGCCGTACGGAGGAGACGCTGGAACTGGTCGGACTGGCCGGCTACGGCGCGCGGATGCCCCACGAGCTGTCCGGCGGCCAGCAGCAACGCGTCGCCCTGGCCCGCGCCCTGGCACCGCGACCGGCCCTCGTCCTGCTGGACGAGCCGTTCAACGCCCTGGACACGGCCCTGCGCGCGGGTGTGCGCGCGGGTGTGCGCGCCGATGTCCGCACGGCCCTGCGGCTCAGCGGGGCGACCGCCGTGCTCGTCACCCACGACCAGCAGGAAGCCCTGCCCGCCGACGACCTCGTCGCCGTCGTACGGGAGGGCCGGGTGGCCCAGTGCGACACCCCGCAGCAGGTCTACCGGCGCCCGGCCGACCCGTGGGTCACCTGCTTCGTCGGCGACACCGTCCTGCTGCCGGGGACCGCGCGCGACGACGGCACCGCGGACACCGCCCTGGGCGCCATCCCCCTCACCGCGGACTCCCCCACGGCATCGGTCCCCGACGCCGGAACCGTGCTCCTGCGCCCCGAGCAGCTGCACCTCACCGCCCCCGCGGCCTCCGTCGCCGTCGGCACTGTCACCGACGTGCGCTTCTCCGGCCACGACGCCATGGTCACCGTCACGGTCGACGGTCTGGACGCTCCCGTGGACGTCCGCGCAGCCGGTCCCGTGTGTGTACGGCCCGGTGAGCAGACCGGTGAGGTGCTAGGAGGCGGCCCGGCCGCTCGCGGGGGAGTCCGGATCGGCCTCCGCCGACGGCAGTTCGCTGTGCCCGTTCTTGAACGGGCACAGTAACGAGGCTCCCGGGCACCAGGGCCACCCGGCACCCTGCGCCGGGCCGCCCGGCCACCGGGGATCCGGCTCACCCGCACGGCACAGCCGGAGTGCCCGCCGGTCGCGGAGTACGCACGATGGTTCCCTGGACCGGGCTGAGAGGTGGACCACGGCGTGCGAGGACATACGACACGGCCAGGGCGCGGATGACGGGCTCCGGCGCGGGTGTGGCCGCGCGGCTGCTCGCGCGGCTCGCCGTGCTGGCGGCCGTCGGCGCCGTGGTCGTCCTTGTGCTCGCGCTGCGCGAGGGAGGGCTGCTGATCCTCGGGGCAGGACTCCTCGGGCTGATCGTGTGCGCCGCCGGTGTGTGGTGGTTCGTGGCGCACCGCGGCCTGGTGCGGCTGCTCGGGGCGGTCGTGGCGGTCGCCGCGCCCGTCGCGGTCCTGGTGTTCCTCGCGTACGACGGCCTGTGGCTGGCAGCGCTGGTCCTGGGCTTGTGCTGGGGAGCGACGCTGTTCTGCGCCCGCGCGGCACTGCGCGCGTCGCGTCCGCGGCGGCAGCGGCGGGCGATCGCTGCAGCCCGGCCGGCACGGCCGTTCCTCATCATGAATCCGAAGTCCGGGGGCGGGAAGGTCGGCCGCTTCGGCCTCGTCGAGCGCGCGGAGGAGCTCGGCGCGCACGTGATCCTGCTCGACCCGGCCTCGCCCACCGATGTCACCGCACTCGCCCGCCAGGCGGTGGCCGACGGCGCGGACCTGCTCGGCGTCGCGGGCGGCGACGGCACCCAGGCGCTGGTCGCGGCGGTGGCCGCGGAGCACGACCTGCCGTTCCTCGTGGTCTGCGCCGGTACCCGCAACCACTTCGCCATGGACCTCGGCCTCGACCGGTCCGACCCGAGCCGCTGCCTCGACGCCCTGTCCGACGGCGAGGAACTCCGCGTCGACCTCGGCGACGTGGCGGGCCGGGCCTTCGTCAACACGGTCTCCTTCGGTGTGTACGCCGATGTCGTACAGCGCCCGGAGTACCGCGACGACAAGGCGGGCACGGCCCTGAACCTGATGCCGGACCTGCTGGTCGGCGAAGGGGTGCGGCGCCTCGACGCGCAGGTCGACGCGACCGTGCTCGCGTCCCAGCAGGCGCTGCTCATCAGCAACAACCCGTACCACTCCCCCGACGAGCTCAGTGGCGGCGGCCGCAGGCCCCGGCTCGACGGGGGTGAGCTGGGTGTGCTCGGCATCCGGGTGGAGGGCGCCGCGCAGGCGGCTGACCTGGCCGTGCGGGGCTCGCAGTCCACGGGTCTGACCGTCGTGACCGCGCGGCGGGTCGAGGTGACGTCCGACGCGGACGAGATCCCCGTGGCGGTGGACGGCGAGGCGCTGCGGATGCCCACGCCGGTCGTGTGCACGCTGCGGCCGGGCGCGCTGCGGGTCCTGGTGCCGCGTGACCGACCGAGGGTCGTGGTGCCCGCGCCGCCCGTGGACTGGCGGCGGCTCGTCGACCTCGCCGTCGGGCACACCGGGCGAACCCCCGAGGCGCGGCCCCGTGACTGACCGACATGCCGCGCCGGCCGAGGACCCGGCCCGCCGCCCCGCGGCCGCGGCCCGGCCCGCCGCGGCGTCCATGGTGGCCTCCGCGGCGGCGTCCACGACGGCCGTGCTCAGGGACCTCCGCGCGCTCGACGGTGCGCTGTACGCGGCCGTGGCGGCCACCCCCACACCCACCCTTGACCGCGCGCTGCGGCGCCTCTCCCACGCGGCGGACCACTCGAAGATCTCGCTCGCCGTCGCGGCGGGCCTCGCCCTGAAGCCGGGCCGCCCCCGGCGCGCGGCACTGGCCGGGGTCGCGGCGGTCGCGCTGGCCTCGGCGACGGCGAACCTGTTCGGCAAGCGCATGGTCCGCCGACGGCGGCCCGACCGGGAACAGGCCCGGGTCGTCGTCGACCGGCACGTGCCGATGCCGAAGTCGGCGTCCTTCCCCTCCGGCCACACGGCGTCGGCGACCGCGTTCGCCACGGCCGTGGGCGTGGTGCTCCCCCTGGCGGCGGTGCCCCTCGGGGCCCTGGCGGCCGCCGTCGGCTACTCCCGCGTCCACACGGGCGTGCACTACCCCGGCGACGTCGCGGCCGGCGCGGTCCTCGGCTTCGCGGCCGCGGCGACGTCCCTGGCCGTCGTACATGCCCCGAATGTCCCGCATGTCCCGCTGGGCCGTGTCGCGCTCGGCGGTGGCAGGTCCTGAGGATTCCGACGGTGCGTCAGCGGCGTTCCGAGCGCCGTCAGAACCGGCGGTGCCCCGGCCACATCGGCTCCTCGCTTCGCGGTCGCTCGCCTTTCGGGCCGACAAGTCCCTCACAGAGGCTGGACGGCGATGCGCCGGTTGTGCGCATCGAGAACGAGGACGCTTCTCGCGACACCGCGGCCGTCATCTCCGTCCCACCAGTCCACGAATGCGCCCGCGAAGTTCTTGGCCTGGCTGCGAGATGTGCAGTCGGTACGTACTTCGACGTCGTAGTCGGACCCAGCGAGCTCGACGGTGAAGACTCGGTCAGCGTGCCGGGCCAGCGCCTCGCCCCCCTCGGCGCACGCCCACGCCCGAAAGCCCTTCAGGAGCGCGGGATTCGCCGTCCTCCTCCTCATCGGCCGAGTCGGCGGATCCTTCGGTTCACCCGACACCGCGTCGTGGCAGCCCTTCACCCACGCCCCGCGATCCCCATCGGTGCGGGCACCGGCATCCAGGGCCCGGTGGGCGCAGCCACCCTGCACGACTTCCCGTACCGCCGCACGACTTCCCGTACCGCCGCGCCCTTACCCCCTTCGTCGTAGACCTTGCGGCCTTCCGCATGAAGGAGAGCCTCACGGCTTGCGGCGGGTTGCCTCACCCCACGCAAAAGATCTGGATCCGCTCCGCGCTCATGGCGCCGCGTGGATGGTGGACGTCGGGATAAGGTCCGTGGGAGGTGCGGGAAATGAGTTTCCGGTTGGCGGCGTACGCCGTGTGCATCGATGGTGGGCGGGTATTGCTCGCCCGGCACGTGCTGCCGAAGAGCGAGAGCAACTGGACCCTTCCGGGTGGCAGGGTCGAGCACGCGGAGGATCCGTTCGACGCGGTGATCCGCGAGGTCGCTGAGGAGACCGGCTGCGACGCGGTGGTCGAGCGCCTGTTGGGTGTGGACTCCCGGGTGATTCCCGCGGCCGAACGTGCCATCCCCGGCGGACCCGAGCATCAGAATGTCGGCGTCTTCTACCAGGTTCGCATCACCAGCGGCCAGCTGCGGCCGGAGCCGAACGGCCGGATAGCCGAGTCGGTCTGGACTCCGATTCCCGATGTCGCTTGCCTGCGTCGGTCATCACTGGTCGACGTCGGCCTCGCCCTGGCCCGGACGCTTCCGGTCACCGGCCACGTCGCTGCCGTCCCGGTCGGCGGCCTCGTCCAGCACTGAGGCACCGTCGATACCCGGACGGGATACCCCGCAGGCGGCGCCGTTCGGCGGTGGACCGGTGGGCAGGCCCCGACGCGCCCTCATAGGGGGAGACGCACTGGTAAGTCCGCCCGGCGACAGCAGGCCTTGTGCGTCGACCACGTCATGTCGGAGGCCGCGCTGCTTGATCACGGTCGTGTATCGGGAGGCAGGGGCGGGTCTGTCGCGAACGGAGCTTCGCTGCGATCCGCAAAGCCCCTCGTCATGCTCGACACAGGTCGAGGACCATCACGTCGAACAGCGGTGAGTTGTCACATGGCTGGGCCAGCTGTGATGGGCCATCGCCCTACCCGCCGTCATGCGCACCACAGCAGTGACGTGATCACGGGCCGAGGCCACGGCGGCCACCGGTCAGACCGCCGAAGGCCGCCTGGCTCGCGGACCACCCTGAGATCAAGGTGATCTGCCGGGATCGGTGCAGCACGTTCAGCCAGGCCGCCAACCGCGCGGCACCCGACGCGATCCAGGTCGCAGACAAGTGGCACTTGCTGCACTCACTCGCCCGTGCCGTCGAACGAACCGCCCACCAGCACCGCGCCTGCCTGCGCAAAGATGCTGAGACCGGCGAGACGGACCAGCTCCAGGAGCCGTCGGACCCCACGTCCCCGGCGACGTTGATCGGGCCACCGGAGCCGAGCGACCCACCGGACGGGCAGCTCCTGGCCCGGGTCCGCCAGTGGCACACCGAGATCCACCAGTTACGCGAACGCGGCTGGACGATCAGCGCGATCGCCGACCGCCTGGCCCCGGACCGCAAGACCGTGCGTCACTACCTGACCACCGACCTCGACCAGATCCTCGCTCCCGCACGCGAACGCCAGCCAAACGGCCACATCAACCGCTTCAAGCCCTACCTGCAGCACCGCTTCCACAGCGGCTCGACCAACGTCGCGGGTCTCTTCCGTGAGATTCGCGAACGCGGCTACCGTGGCAGTCGCGTCGTCGTCACCAAGTACATCGCGACACTCCGCGTCGGCACCGCCGCCCCCGAACCACCGCGGCCGATCCCCAGCCCCCGCCGCATCACGACCTGGATCATGCGCCACCCCGACAGCCTCACCGATAACCAGCGCGAACAACTCGACCGCATCCTCGATGCCTGCCCCGACCTGGCCACCGCCCGCGACCTCGCCCATGAGTTCAGTGCCATCGCCCGCGAACGCCGAGGTCACGACCCCACCGGCTGGATGGCCCGCGTCCTCGACCAAGGTCCGCAGCCGATCCAGGGCTTCGCGACCTTCCTCCAGAACGACTGGAACGCGGTCGTCAACGGCCTCACGCTCCACTGGAGCTCCGGCGCCGTCGAGGGGCAAGTCACACGCATCAAGTTGATCAAGCGCCGGTCGTACGGGCGGGCGTCCTTCGCTCTCCTGCGGACTCTGGTCCTCGCTCAGCCACCTTGAGCGTCAGAACGGGAGAGCCCACTCGGGACCGTCGACCACCTCGTTTACCGTCGGCACCGCGGGCGGCCAGGATCCGGGAATGGCTTCAACTGCACGTTGGAGATCAGCCGTCGTCCTGCCGGTCGCGACGAGATCAATCCCCTCCGAGCCGGGCTCCAAGCAGAGCAGCAGGCCAGAGGCAGAGAACCAACGAACGGGCTCCCCCATTGGCTCGAACCACGCCGGATACGGCGGCATAGCAACCGGAGTGAACTTCTCTTCCAGGCAGGCAACCACCTCGGGCGTTGCCTGACAGGTGCGGCTCTCGGTCCAGCTGGCCCTGGCCGCTTCGCTCAGGACGGTTTGCACACAGGCCAGCGACAGGCGGTCGAGGAAGTGGAGTCGGCTGGAACCGGGCAGACGATCACCGAACAGGGCGACCGGCGGGTCCTCACCGGAAAGGTCGGACAGGGCCACACCCCACCCGGCGCAGCCCTGGTTCTCGCTGCGGAACACCAGCAGTTCGCCGGAGGGGTCGAGCAGCAGTTCATCAGGCTTCAGCAACGGATTCTGCTGGGCAACCAGGTCACGCCGTCGACCGAACAGCACATACGCCTCCTTGAGAGCGGCTGGGAGGCGGAGGCCGAGGTAGTCCTCAGCCCGCTGCACATCAGCCGATGAGAACCCATCGGCCGGCGACAGCGGAGTGGACCAGGCAGCAGCAAACCCCTGGATGAATGCCCATGCACCTGCCCGCGTCGGGCATCCACCAGCCAGTGCCTCAGCTACGTCGAACCTGTCAGCCATACCGCTGACCCTATGTGGCCGCCACCCTTGTGCCGGACGGCACCGTGATCGTCACGAAATTCCGCCACAGCCAATTTCAAAGATCTCCAGCACCGTGTATTCGCGGCACCGCAGGTGGTCGGCGGACGGCACCTAGACGAATGAGTCCGATGTCGTGACGTGGTCGCTACGAGGCCGATGACGTGGATTAGTCGAATGACAGTGTGTGGTCGGGGCGGCGCCCGGTGCCTCCGTCCGCTTGTCGGTTGGCTTCCTCTCGGTAGCGGACGGTTTGCAAGCTCCAGGCGTGGGTGGCAGCCAAGACTCCTTGGAGCGTTGCGGCGTAGGCGAGCGTTCGGCGGGTGCGGTGGGGCGGAAGATTCAGCCCCGCGCAGAGGGCGGATGTTCGCGAGGCGAGTTCCTGGAGTTCGTTGCAGGCTCTGTGGACCATGGTGTGAATGTGCTGGATGGCTTCAGCACGGTTGCGCCCGGTGTGTTGTTCGAGGACGAGGACGAGATTGGTCGTGTCTCCGCGTGCCAATTCGTGTTCGAGGGAGTGCACGTCGTTGAACCAGCCGATTGTGTCGACCACGAGCTGGCGCATCTGCTTGATGGATGGGTGGGTGTGGAGGATCGCGGGGAGTTCGTGTTGCATGCTGCGTTCTTCTGCGTCGAGGAAGAGGTGCATGGCGACGGTGGAGCGGCGCAGGGTCAGGTAGGTGTCGAGGTCGGGGACGTCTGCCTGTTCGCGGGCTGTGGTTTCGGTGATGTAGCTGTGTAGGAAGTCAAGCCAGTTGAGCCTGGTGCGGTCGTGAAAGGCATCGGACATGCCGGTGGTGAGATGGGTCCACAAGTCGGCGAGTGCCCGGGCCAGGGGGGGGCGGTCGGCGAGGGGGCCGGTGGTGTGGCCGGGGCGATTACGGAGGTGAGCTCACGGACGGTCTGCCGGGCGAGTGTGGCCTGTTCTCCGGCTGGTCCGTCGAAGTAGTCGTCAACGGCCCAGGTCCAGCAGAACACTTCGGTGAGCACATCCAGGTGTGCTCCCCGGCTGCGCGGGCAGTTGGCGGCCGATACCCAGCCCAGACGCATGGCGTCGTAGTAAGCCATGGCCTGGGGGGTGTCGCGGAGCAGGCCGTGACCGCGTGGCCAGTGGCGCCCGTGGTGGTGCGTGCGCTGGGTCTCGTCGAGGTCCGGTTGCGGCACCTTGAGGGGGAGGTGGAAGTCGTGGGCCGGCATAGGGGGCCTCCCGTTGTGTGGGCCGGTACCCGCCTCACCGAAGTGGGGCGGGCGGGGATCAGGAGCCATAGCGGCGGCTGCGGGTGGCAAAGGAAGCCAGGGCCCGGCCGAAGTCGGCCTGGGTGAAGGCGGGCCAGGGGACATCGCTGAAGTAGAGCTCGCTGTAGGCCGATTGCCAGGGCAGGAAGCCGGACAGGCGCTGTTCCCCGGAAGTGCGAATGATCAGTTCGGGGTCGGGCTGGCCCCGGGTGTAGAGGTGACTGGCCAAGACCTCCTCACTCAGCCCGGCCTGGGCCTGGGCCAGTCCTTGAGGTGTCGAAAGCACCTCGCGCAGGGCGTCGACGATCTCCCGCCGTCCGTCGTAGGCGACGGCGATGTTCACCATGGGGCCCGCCAGCGCGGCCGTGCGCTCGGCCGCGTGCTGCAGGGCCGCTGCGGTGTGCGCGGGCAGGAGGTCAAGACGCCCGATCAGTTCGATGCGCCACTTTCCGCGCTGTGCGAGCCGACCCAGGGTGGCCTCCACAGCGTCCAGGATGAGGGCCACTTCGGCCGCGGGGCGGCTCAGATTGTCCAGGACAGCGCCCACAGGGTCACGAACGCGATGCCGGCCTGCCGGCACCAGTCCAGCAGGTCGCAGACCTTGTCGCCGCCCTGCCCATAGCCGGCCTGCAGCTCATGATGGGTGCTCCGGCTCCAGCGGCGATTGCCGTCCAAGATCACTGCGACATGCCGGGGCACGCACCTGCGGCCCGGGGGCATACCCGGCCCTGACGGGAGGCCATCGGGTTCGGCAGGTGAGGCGCTGGCGCGCGGGAAGAGAGACGTCATTGCCGCAACTCGCCCTCTGCCATGGGGTTTTCCAGAGTAAGGCGGCCCGCCCTGCACTTTCGGGTGCATGACAGGCACTCAAGTTGCATCGACGGCGCACGAGGCGGCGCAACCAGGCACAGACCCGACGGGCAGAGCGGGACCCGGTGCCGACCACCTCGACGATTCAAGATCGCTCGCGCTGGTCCTGTCCGCCCCGCCCTGCAGCGCGAACTCCCGCTGATGGACGTATGAGGCGTACGCCGCAACCCCGGCGACCACCACCGCCCCCACACGCCGAACCCACACCTCGGAGTCGGCACCCATCCGGACAGCGGGCCGCATCACCGCCCCGCCCTCCCCCGCGCCGTAGGGGCAAAGCTCCCCTCGATCACGAGCTTTCCGGTCAAAAGGCCCGGCTCAGACCGCCATCCTTCGCACCGCGCACCGCCCGGGGCGGTTTGTGGCCAGTGCGTCGGGGCCGCGTACGTGCAGGGGCGACGCGACGAGGATCTGGTTTCCCTCTTCGCCGACGCCAGTTCGTCCGGGAATCACCCTGCCGGGCCGCCGCGCACGGCACTTGAATCGGAATCCATGCCCTGGGGGTCGAGGGCGCCGGACGGCGTCCGTCGGAGGGCCGGAGACGAGGGGGTACGTCCATGAGCATGACCCAGAGCGGCAAGCTGAGCCTGAGCTCGAACAATGCCACCGAGACGGTGGGCGGCCGCACGTCCACCTTCACGCGGGTCGACTTCCCGACCCCCTTCCCGGCGGGCACCGACGTCATCGTCCAGGTCACCGTGCAGACCTTCAACGGCCCGGAGACACCGGGCATCAGGCTGCACGACGTGAGCAACACCGGCTTCCTCATCCGCTTCAACGAGCTCTACGGCGGCGGTGTCACCAGCGACGGCAAGCACACCGCCGAGACCGTCGGCTGGACCGCCCGCTCGATCTGACGCGGCCGCGGGTGCCGCGGCGGGCTCCGGCGCACGCTCCGCCGGAGCCCGTACGCGGCGGAGTCACGCTCTGCCCACGGCGGACCAGACCTCCTCCAGCACGGCCTGGTAGTCCTCGCCGTACGTGACCACCGCCGCGTACACCGCGTCCAGGGCCGCCTGGAGCGGATCGGCTTCGGCGGCACCGGTCAGCGCGGGAAGGGCCATGTGCGGCTGGGACATCCGCAGGGAAGGGTCGAGGCCGCCGACCGTGGCCACCAGGCTGTACCTGGGCCCTGGCGCGTCGTCGGACACCTCGCCGGACGGTTCCGGCGCCTGTGCCTGTGCCTGTGCCTCCACCACGGTCGCCGCGGGGCCGACTATCTGCTGCACCTGCCAGGGTTCGGACGCAGACTCCTGGTCGCCGGGCCGCTGGAAGGGCGCCCGCTCGGGCGGGATCGCCTGCCCGACGGTCCGGTCGGGGACCCGCGGGTCGGAGTCGAGGACCTGCCACAGCCGCTCCGGATCGTCGAGGGGCGGCGGCAGCGGACGCCCCTCGGCCACCGCGGCGAGGCCCCCGTCGACCCAGTCGATGCCGACGAGACCGGCCGCCTCGCAGGCGCGCCGGGCCGCGAGCAGGGCCACCGCCCGCTGGGTCGCCACGTCGGCCGCGTCGATCGCGTGGACCAGAGCGGTGTCGAAGTCGCGCACGCCGTGGACGTTGCCTGCCACATCGCGCAGGGCCTGGCTCGGCAACTGCCCGCCCCACTCCCACCGTTCGAAGGCCAGCCGCTCCTCCCTCTCGGCCTCCTCCTGCGCGAGGCGAGCCTGCCGCTCGGCCTCCGCGCGCTCGGCCGGGGTGGGCGGCGGTGGCTGCCGGCTCGCGAAGTCGTGCCAGTAGGCGGCGATGTCGGAGGTCTGCTTGACGATGCGGTCCGGCGCGGGCGGGGCGGGCCAGAACTGCAGCAGGTAGCGGTCCGCCTGCGGCTCGTCCATGCGGGTGTCCAGGTCGTTGCCCGCGTCCATGCCGGAGGCGCAGTAGCGCACCCGGTAGTCGATCTCTTCGAGGCCGAGCTCCCAGGAGTCCTCGCCCGCCCACTGCACCAGCGAGCTGTCGTCCGACACCGGCCGGAACGACACCTCCACCACCTCTTCCCAGTCGTCGTCCAGCGGCGGCGCCTGGTCGTGCACCTCGACGGTGAAGCCGACCTCGCCCGTGTGCAGCCCGGTCGTCAGCCACAGCCCGCCGGGCACCGCGGCCCCGCACAGACCCCCGCTCTGCCCGCCGAACGCCTCCGCGAGGTCCAGGCCGTAGCTCTCCGGATCGCTCTCGACGTAGATCTGGCCATAGTGGACGGACACCTCGCCCGCGACCGGCCTGCGCATCGCACACCCTCCCCGCCATCGGCACGCCGCCCCGTGCGGCGGCGTGATCTCGATGGAGCGTATGCGGCGGCACTGACATCGGCGCCATCCGTCGGCTCTGATGCGTCCGTCGGTTCTGGTACATCCGTCAGTGCTGGTACATCCGGATCGACGACGGCGTGATGCTCGCCTGGCTCAGCTCGAAGCGGGCGCCCGCTCCGAACGTCGGGATGACGGCGTCGATGAACGGCACGACGGACACCGATCTGATCAGGGCCGATTCCGCGCGGCTCCAGGTGGGGCAGCCCCGGGTGCCGGACCGGCGCGACGCCCGGTCGGCCAGGGCGGCGTACGAAGTGTTGTCGATGTGGGCGAAGTTGGTGCCGTCCGGGGGTGTCGGGCCGGAGACGAAGGGGCGGAGCTGGGTCGGAAGTCCCACGCCCAGGGGCAGGACGGCGGCGTCCCAGGACGCGCTGCCCGCGATCACCTGGTTGACGCCGGTGCCGTCGACGCCTCTGATCGTCACGTCGACACCGACGTCCTGCCAGGCCTTCTGGACGAGTTCCGCGGCGGACGCGGCCGGTTGGCCGAGTCGATTGGAGTAGACGTAGGCGAGGGTGAGGCGCTTCCCCGCCTTGGTGCGGACGCCGTCGGCGTTCTCCTTCCACCCTGCCTGGTCCAGCAGGGACTTGGCGGCTTCCGCATCGTGGGACGGCACGCGCCCGGCGACCGTGTTGTCCGGGCATGCCATCGGTTCGACGGTGATGAGGCTCCGCGACGGCTTGCCGGTTCCGCTGGAGAGCACCTTGCCGATGTCCCCCAGGTCGACCGCCCGGACGAGGGCACGCCGCACCCGCTCGTCCGCCCCCGGGTGTCCCGGTGCCTGGTTGAACCACAGCTGGCCGAGCGCGGCGGGCGACGTGCCGTGGAACTGGCCCCGGCCCTGGAGGCGTTGCCGGTCGGGGCCCGGGATGTCCGCGGCGTTCAGTTCGCCGGAGAGGATCAGGTTGGCCGCGGTCGTCTCGTTCGGGATGACACGGACGCGCACCTTGTCCGGCAGTCCCTTCTGCCCAGGACCGCCGGCCCGCCCGCTGCCCGGCCCCCAGGTGTAGTCCTTGCGCCGGGTGAGGGTGTAGTGGTCGCCCGGCACCGCGTCGGTCAGGGTGAACATGCCGGTGCCGTGCTGCCCCTTGGCGAGCGACGCGCGGTCCTTCAGGCCCTTGCCGCAGACGATCGGCAGCGTCCCGACGTTCTGGAGCAGGAACGCGTCGGGGGTCTTGCTGGTGACGGTGACCTCGCGCCGTCCGGGGTCGGCCTGCGCGGTGGTGCCCGCGTTCACGTACAGGCCGGTCACCGGTGAGTTGTTCTTCGGGTCCGCCACGTACGCGATGTTCGCGGCGACGTCCTGGGCGGTCAGGGGTGAGCCGTCCGCGCAGGTGATGCCGGGGCGGAGCGTGAAGCGGGCGGTGGTGGTGTCCGCCCGCCACTTCTCGGCGAGGCCCGCGGTCATGTCTCCGTCCTCGTCCAGGTGGACGAGCGGGTCGTAGAGGAAGCGGTCGACCTGGAGGGCGGTGGACAGCAGGGTCAGGGCCGGGTCGAGCGTGCCCGGGTCGGACGGCAGTGCCATGGTGAAGGTCCTGCCGTCGGCGAGGCCGCCGCCCGGCATCGGCGCGACGCCCCCGTTCGAGAAGCCGCCGCACCCGGACAGGCCCAGGGCGGCGGCGCTCACGACCGCCACGGCGAGCCGCGCAGATCTCATCCGTGCCTCTCCCTCTCCTTGCTGTTGACGCCTTGCGCTGGCTCCTTGCGCTGGTTCCTTGCGCCGGCCCTACGCGGCGCACTCCCTCAGGTGGTCCACCGCGAGGCGGGCGGCACGGCCGATCGACGCGTCCACGGCGGGCAGCCGCTCGTCGAGCGTGTCGGCCCGGGTGAAGACCGCCACGGCGAACCGGCGGCCGTCGGGGTGCGTCACCACCCCCGCCTCGTTGCGTACGGCGGGCAGCGTGCCCGTCTTCGCGGCGATCGTCACCCCGGACGCGAAGCCGGACGAGAGCCGGTGCGGCCAGATCTGACGGCTCATCATGTCCCGTACGCGCGCGCACGCTTCGGGCACCGCGGCACGGTCGGTCCAGATCGCGGTGAGCAGCCGGGTCATGTCACGGGGAGTCGAGGCCGTCGTGCGGGCGGGGTCGAGCTCGGCGCTGCGCCAGATCCGCTCGGGCGCCGCCTCGGCGACGACGCGATCGAGGTCCACGCTGTCGCCGCCCTCGGGCGACCACCGCACCCCCAGGTCCGCCAGGAACGACACGAACAGGTCCTCACAGCACCCGGTCACCCGCGTGCGGGAGAGCCCGAGGTCGGCGAGCACCAGGTCCACGGCGTCGCGCCCCAGCCGGCGGTAGAGGACGTCCGTGGCCGCGTTGTCGCTCATCGTGAGCATGAACAGGGCCGCGTCGCGCCAGGTCAGTTCCACGTCGTCGGCGCAGCCCGCGGTGCCGATGCCGCCGATCCGGTAACGGGCGCCGATCGTCGTCCGCTCCCGCTCGTCGAGGCGTCCCGCGGCCACCGCACGCGCGTACGCGACCGCCACCGGGATCTTGAAGACCGAGGCGAGCACCACGGGGTCGTCCGCCCCGACGGCCACCTCGGGCCCCTCCCCCAAGGCGTCGGCGTCGCGCACCTCGCGGGCGTGCAGGAAGCCCCGCGCGCCCGCCGCCGCGAAGACCTCCGTGATCTGCTCGGTCACGTCGCTCACTCCGCGGCCCTTCGGTCGGCGCGGCCGGTGTGCAGGAACTGCGCGCGCCCGCTGCCGTCGTCGCCGACGAAGGTGTACAGGCGGTGGAAGCCCTGCTCGGGCACGAGCGCGATGAGGGTGCCTTCGCGGTCGGGGACCAGCTCGACCTTCTCGGGCAGGCTGTCGAGTTCGGCGAGGATGCCCTTGGGCTTCCGCTCGACCCAGAGTCGGCCGTCGGTGTCCTGGCTGATCACGGTGTCGCCCGCGGCCGCCGTGTACGTGCCGACGTAGCGGGACGCGTCGATGCGGGGCGCGTCGCGGTTCGGCTTCGGCAGGGGGCGCAGTTCGACACCGGCGAGCTCGCGCAGGACGCGGCCGACGATCTCGACGTACACGCCGATCACGTCGCCGCCGTTCAGCTGGAGCGCGACCGCGACGTCGCGGTCCGGGACCAGGCGCAGGATCGCGGCCTGGCCGATGGTGCCGCCGTCGTGGCCCACGACGGTGCCGCCGTCGAGGTCGAAGGTCTCCCAGCCGAGCCCCCAGTGATCGCCCATGAACCCCAAGTACGGGACGTCGACCTGGGGTTCGCGCATGGCCCGCGCGCTCTCGGCGCTGAGCACCCGCGTGCCGTCCGGGCCCAGGCCGTCGGCCAGGTGCATGCGGGCGAAGGCGAGCAGGTCGCGCGGCCGCATCGCGAGCATGGCGCCCGCGGCGGCGTTTGAGCGGACGGCGGCCCACACCGCGGCGGGCTGGGGCGCGGCGCCGGGAGCGGGCCGGGTGTGGCCGACGGCGGCCCGGTGCAGGATCGCCTCGTGGGGCCCGGTGGCCGCGTGCGTGAGGCCGAGCGGGGTGAACAGGTGGTCGCGCAGGCACGCGTCGTACGGCTTGCCGCGCAGCACCTCGACGATCCGGCCCATCAGACAGTAGGCGGCGTTGTTGTACGAGAACCGCTCGCCCGGCGGGAACAGCTGGGGCATGGTGCCGAAGGTGGCGACGAACTTCTCCAGGCAGTCGTCGCCCTGGCCGGTGTCGGTGAAGAAGTCGCCCTCGAACCCGGAGACGTGGCACATCAGCTGCCGGGTGGTGATGGTCGCGGCGGCCGTGTCGTCGGCGAGCTTGAAGTCGGGCAGGTAGGTGCGGACGGGCTCGTCGAGGTCCAGCGTGCCCTCGTCGACGAGCTGCATCGCCAGGGTCGTCGTCCAGACCTTGGTGACCGAGCCGATCTGGAACACGGAGTCGGGCGTCGCCTCGACTCCGGTGCCGGTGTTGAGGACGCCCGCCGCGGCGTCGACGACCTTGTCGCCGACGCTCACGGCGACGGCGGCGCCCGGTACCTCGTGCTCGTCGAGCAGGGCCTTCAGGTGCTCGTCCAGCCAGGCCTTGAGCGTGTCGAGCCGCGCCTGCGCCTCCGTCTTCGACGGTGCGGGCGTCCCTGACGTGCTCGACGACGCCGGTGTCTGCGACTGTGCCTTCGACATGCGTACCCCCTGGTCCACGGGTGGGTTGGTCGACTGTCAGGCAGGTTAGGCCGCGGTCCGCCGTGGGCGATTCGTCCGGGCGCACGAGGCGGAGGTCCGCGTTCCATCGCCCGGGACGAAGCCTCGTAAGGTGTGTCGGCCCTCGGTCGCACCTGATCGGACCGGGCACAGGATGTCGGGTCCGGCAGGCCGCGATCTTCCTAACGTGATGGGTGAAAGGGAAGGAGACCGAGGTGCTGGAGCGGCTGAACGAGGCCCTCGACCACATCGAGGCGCGTCTCGACCAGCGGATCGAGGTGGCCGAGCTCGCACGGATCGCGATGACGTCGGAGTACCACTTCCGCCGGATGTTCTCCGCGCTGTCGGGGATCCCGCTGTCGGAGTACATCCGGCGCAGGCGGCTCACCGTCGCGGGCGCCGAGGTGCTCGCCGGTGAGCGGACGCTCCTCGAGATCGCGGTGCGCTACGGCTACGGCTCGGGCGAGGCGTTCGCGCGGGCGTTCCGTGCCGTGCACGGCGTGGGTCCGGGTGAGGCCCGGCGCACCGGTGCCGTGCTGCACGCCCAGCCGCGGATCTCCTTCCGTCTCGTCGTCGAAGGGAGCAGCAGCATGCGATACCGAGTCGTGGAGAGGGAGCAGTTCCGTGTGGCCGGGAAGAAGGCCCGCGTCCCGCTCGTGCACGAAGGCGTGAATCCGGCGATCGCCGATTTCATCCGCGGCATCGACCAGGACACGATGCGGCGCATCACCGCGCTGTCCGACCAGGAGCCGGAAGGGATCGTGGGCGTGAGCGACGACCTCGACCCGAGCCGGGCTGAGGGGACGGAGCTCGACTACTACCACGGTGTGGTGACCGGCGCGGCCGTGCCGGACGACCTGGACACGCTCACCGTCCCGGCGGGGACGTGGGCCGTGTTCGAGAGCTCCGGGCCGTTCCCGCAGGCGCTCCAGCACCTGTGGCGGGACGTGTTCACGCAGTGGTTCCCGTCCAACCCGTACCGGAGCAGGCCGGGGCCGGAGATCCTGCGTACGCGGCTGTCGCCGGACGCGGCGCGGGCGGACGCGGAGCTGTGGATCCCCGTGGAGCGCACCGCGGTCTGAGCGGGGCCCGGCGGGGTGCCGGAGGTTTTGTCACGCGGCTGACTGGACCTCCGGCCCCCGTCGGCTCAGGGTGGTTCCTCCCTACCGGCATGACATGCCGGCATGACATGAAGGGGGCGCCAGGCATGAGACGGAGACGATTTGTGGCCGGGACGGTCGGCGCGCTGTCGGGGATCGCGCTCGGTGCGGCCGGGGCGCGGGCCGCCGCGTCGGCGCCCCGCGCCCTGGACTGGCAGGCGGTTCCCGCGCCCGGCAGTACGCCGCCCGCGCAGTTGCGCCGGATCTCCGCCGCGGGGCCCCGGCTCGCGTGGGCCGTCGGCGAGGAGAGCCACGGTGGTCCTGGGCAGCGGGCGTTGGCCATGCTCTGGAACGGCAGCGCCTGGACGAAGACCGACCTGTCCCCTCTGGACTACACCGGCCGGCTGAGCGATGTCGCCGGTGTCTGCGCCGCCGCGGCGTGGAGCGTGGGCCTGCCCTCCGGCAACGCGAGCCCGCTGCTGCGCTGGGACGGCACCACCTGGCGTGAGGCCGCGTTCCCGGGCAGGGGCGAGCCGGATGTCCGCCTCGACTCGGTGGCGGTCGGCACCGACCGCAAGGTGTGGATCACCGGCACCCGCGGGGGCGCCGTCCGGCTGCTGCACCGGGACGGGCACAAGTGGCAGTGGCTGGACCCGCTGCCGGCCGCGAGCGCGAATCTGTACCGGGTCGTGGTGCGCTCGCCGGGCGAGGTCTGGGTGAGCGGCGACGTGGCGACCGGCGGGGGCTGGTCGGGCCTGGTGGCTCGCTGGGACGGGGCGTGGACGGTCCTGCCCACGATCGCGGGACTGCGTCTGAGCATCGCCGACGTGCATCCGGACGCGCGGAACGACGTGTGGGCGGTGGGCACCGAGGCCGGTGTCGGCGGCCCGCCGGGACGCCCCGGCAACCCCGCCCTGGCCCACTGGGACGGCACGGCCTGGACGCGGGTGGAACCGGGCTTCGGCATCGGCGCGTTGAGCGGCATCGCCGCCGACGCCGAGGGGCGGGCCGCCTGGATATCGGGCTGGGACTACCGGGACCAGAGCCGCAGCACGTACCTGCGCAAGGACGGCGGCGCCTGGACGGTCGTACGCGGCCCGGCAGGACCGGCCCCGGCCCCGTACCTCAACGACGTCACCCCGATCCCCGGCACCGCGGGCTTCTGGTCGGCGGGCATGACGAGCCCAAGACCGTACCCACCGACGGAGGCGTACACGGAACGCCTCACCGCCTGACGCGCCCCCGAGCGGCGCGGCACCGCCCGGGCCCTCCGCACCGGGGCCCGAGCGGCTGGTCCGATCGGCGGACCCGATCGACAGGCGCCCCGACCCATGCGTGTCAGGTGGGGTTCGGCCACGCTGCGAACACGGCTGTCCCGTGGGCCCCGCGCCCTTGGCAGCGGCCGCTGAGCGCGGGACTTCGCGCCGGAGTCGGGCCGGTACGTCACCACCACCCGTCGATCGCGGACCCGACGGCCTCGGGCAGGTCCTACGTCCGTCGGGTCCGCGGCCACAGGCGCAGTTGGAGCATCGCGGCGAAGCGGGCGTCGGCGTCGGTGAGGTCGAGGGCGCCGACCTCCGCGAGGCGGCGCAGGCGGTAGCGGAAGGTGTTCGGGTGGACGTGCACGGCCGCGGAGGCCGCGATCACGTCGCCGAAGGCGTCGAGCCAGGCGCGCAGGGTCTCGACCAGGCAGGTGTGGTGCGCCGCGTCGTACGCGATGAGCCGGGCCACCGGGCCGGACGGCGGGTCGCCGCGCTCGGCGATCACGTCGGCGAGTTCGAGAAGGAGCGACTCGACGACCACGTCGTTGATGCGGGCCACCGAGCGGCTGCCGTCGCCCGCGCGCAGGACCCTCAGGGCCCGGTCGGCGCCCGCGCGGGACACGGGCAGGGCGGCGCTCTCGCGGGCGAGCGGGCCGACGCCGACAAGGAGTTCCTGCCGGTCGCCCCCGCGTTCGAGGAACTCGTCGGCGACCCGGGCCGCCCGCTCCTCGGCGTCCGTCCGCCCGGCGGACTCCGTGTCCGCCCTCCCGCCGGGGGCGGGCCGCTCGGCGGGGACGGGCACGACCCCGTACACGACGTCGCCGACCAGCGCGGACGCCGAGCGGGGGTGGACGGCGGTGAGGTGCATCGCGAACGCGTCGGCCAGGCGCTGGCGTTCGGCCACGTACCGGGCGTGCCGCGCGGCGGACCTGTCGCCGTCGGGCCGGTCGGCGACCGCGAGGGCGAGCACCACGCCCGGCTGCCCCGCGAGGCCGAGGCGGGCCACGGCCTCGGCCGCCCCCGCCCCGCCCTCCAGGGCCGTGCCCACCAGGTCGGCGCGCAGCCTGCGTTCGACGTCGGCGCCCGCCCGCAGGCGCAGCAGGTGCAGGGCGACCAGCTTGGCCGCGTCCCGCAGGGCCTGGGCGCGCTCGGCGCTGAGCGGGCCGTGCACCGCGGCCCAGATGGAGCCGAGTATCTCGTCACCGGCGCGGACGGCGAGCGCCACCCGCGGCAGGCTGAGCTGTCCGGCGTCGCCCTCGACCAGGGGCTCCACGTACACGGGCCGGTCGGAGCGGTACATGGCCTGGAAGACGCCGCGCTCCTCCAGGACGCGCGTGAAGCGTTCGGGCACCTGGCGGCCGAGGATGGTCTCCACGCGGGAGGAGTCGGCCTCGTCCTGCCGCCCGGAGAAGGCGAGCACCCGCCAGCTGCGGTCCTCGATGGTGACGGGCGCGTCGAGGAGCGCCCCGATCGCGTTGGCCAGGGCGAACAGGTCCCCGGACGACACCCCGCCCAGCGTCTCCTGGCCGCTCCCGCCGACGTCGCCCTCGGCGATGAGCGAGCGCAGCATCGCGGCGAGCTGCGCCCAGGAGGCGCCGCGGGTCAGGCCGAGCAGCGCGACGCCGGAGCGCCGCACCGCGGCGGTGACCCGCTCGTCGGCGGCGACCGGCGCGCGGACGACCAGGCCCGCGGCGCCGTGTTCGCCGAGGGAGTCGAGGAGGCCGGCGATCTGCTCGGGGCCGCGCACCGCGACCGCGAGGACGAGCGCCTGCGGCGGTGGCACGGGCTCGTCGTGCGGGTCGTGGATGGCCACGCCGCCGATGTCGACGGCCCCGTCCACGTCACCGCACACCAGGTCCAGGAGCGTGGGGCCCAGGTCCTCGAGGACGCGGCGGAGGCTTGCTCGGGGATGAGTGGTCACCGGAAGGAGCACGCCCCCTACCGTATGGAGCGGAAACCGGCCTGCTGTTCGTCGCACGCACCAAAATCCTACGGGGCGTTCGTCGCGCGCGACAGACGCTCATCCGCCGACAACCTCACGCCACGACAGACGCTCGTCCGCCGACCGCCTCACGCCGGGAGCCACTCCGTGCACACGGTCGCCGCCGCGAGGGCGTCGGGGAGCGGCTCCACGCCGATGCCGGGCCCCGTCGGCACCGGCAGGTGGCCGTCGTCGAGGGTGAACGGCTCGGTGATGTCGGCGCGGTAGTAGCGGTCGGACGCAGAGGTGTCGCCGGGGACGGTGAAGCCGGGCAGGGCGGCGAGCGCGACGTTCGCGGCCCTGCCGAGGCCGGTCTCCAGCATCCCGCCGCACCACACGGGCACTCCGTGGGCGGCGCACACGTCGTGGATGCGGCGGGCTTCGAGGTAACCGCCGACCCGGCCCGGTTTGATGTTGACGACGCTGGTGGCGCCGAGGGCGATGGCGTCGGCGGCGGCGCGGGCCGACGTGATGGACTCGTCGAGGCAGATGGGCGTGCGGACCTGCCGGGCGACGTCCGCGTGGCCGAGCAGGTCCTCCTCGGGCAGCGGCTGCTCGATCAAGAGCAGATCGAACGGGTCGAGCCGGGCCAGGTGGCGGGCGTCGGCGCGGGTGTAGGCGGTGTTGGCGTCGACCTGGAGCAGCACGTCGTCGCCGAAGCGCTCCCGCACCGCGCGCACCGGCGCCACGTCCCAGCCGGGCTCGATCTTCAGCTTGACGCGTACGTAGCCCGCGTCGAGGTATCCGGCGACGGCGTCCAGGAGCTGCGGGACCGAGTCCATGATTCCCACCGAGACCCCGCACGGCACCCGTTCCCGCACGGCGCCCAGCGCGCGGGCGAGCGGTACGCCGTCCTCGCGCAACTCGGCGTCCAGGACGGCCGTTTCGATGGCGGCCTTCGCCATCGGGTGGCCCTTGAAGGGGCTCAGCGCGGGCGCGACGGCGGCGGCGTCGAGTCCGTCGCGGCGGCCGACGAGCGCGGGGACGAGGAACCGCCTGAGCACGTCCGCGCAGCCGTCGAGGTACTCGGACGAGTAGAGCGGCTCGCTCATGGCGACGCACTCGCCCCAGCCCTCCGCGTCGGCCGTGACGGCGCGCACGAGCAGCGCCTCGCGGACAGTTGTCGTACCGAACGAGGTCCGGAACGGCGCCACCAACGGCATCCGTACGCGGCGGAGTTCGACTCCGGTGAGCTTCATGACGGGTCGTTCCTTTCGACGATGTACCAGCCCGCCCGGTCGAAGCCGGTGATGCGTGCCCCGTCGGCGAGCAGTCCGCCGAGGACGTCGCGCAGGGCGGAGCGCCAGGCGGCGGCGCGGGCGGGGGCGGTGGCGCGCAGTGCTTCGATGTCGTCGGGCACGGCGACCAGGACGGTGGGGCCGTCGAGGGTGCCGGGGACGGGGCCCCCGAGCGGGGACGCGGACAGGCCGGTGACGGCGCCCGCCGTGCCGGGGGTGGAGGGCCTGCCCGCGCAGGCGGCGACGACCTCGGGGGCGGTGAGGTGCCAGGTGACCAGGAGGCGGTCGGAGTCGTCGGAGCCGTTGACGCTGTCGTTCATCCGGCCGTAGAAGTTGGGCAGGTACTCCGTGGGCGCGGCGGCCAGTTTGCCGACGTTGAAGTAGGCGTTGCGGCGCACGAGCGGGTCGAAGGTCCAGACGATCTCGGCCAGGTCGCGTTGCAGGGCCCAGGCCCGCTGGTGCAGCTTGAGGGCGTAGCCGACGCTGCGGCCGCGCAGCCCCGCGGCCACCCCGGCGATGTGGCTGTGCAGGGCTTCTTCGGCGGGCGGCGCGAAGAAGCCGACGCAGGCGCCGACGAGGGTGTCGCCGTCGAAGGCGCCGCCCACGTAGCTGCCCGCCTTGGCGAGCGCGCGCAGCAGCTCGGCCGTCACCGGCGGGGTCTTGCCGTTCCGTTGCCAGATGCCTTCGTAGAGGTGCTGTACGGCCTCCAGGTCGGCCAGATCGGCCAGTTGGCGTACGGGGGTGCGGGCCGCGCGGGCCGCCGATTCCGCCGCGGCGACGGCCTCGCGGGCCGGCCAGGACGGGGAGCCGGCGGTGCGGCCCGGGTCAGCGGAGAGATCAATCACTGGTGTCTTCTTCTGTGTGGTGAGCTGTGGGGTGAGCGGCGTCGTGGGGCTGCCGGTCGTGGCCGAGGAGGTCCCGCAGCAGCGCCGTGAGCAGGGCGGTGCGCCCCGGCAGCTGAGCCACGTCGACGTGCTCGTGGTCGGCGTGGGCGCCGCCGCCGACCGCGCCGAGGCCGTCGAGGGTGGGGGTGCCGACGCCCGCGGTGTAGTTGCCGTCCGACGCGCCGCCGACGGCCGCCGCGGTGAGCGGTCCGATGCCCAGGGCGCGGGCGAGCCGGTCGGCGCGGGCGAACAGGTCCCGTGACGCGGTGCCGGGCAGCGGCGGCCTGTTGGGGCCTCCGGTGACCTCGACCCGGGCGCCGTCGAGGACCGGCCGCAGGGCCCGTACGGCCCGGTCCACGCGGGCCTGTTCGGCGGCGCTGCGCGCGCGGACGTCGACGGCGAACCGGCCTTGTGCGGCGACGGTGTTGGTGGTGGTGCCCGCGGTGAGCAGGGTCGGGGTGACGGTGGTCCCGGCGGCGGCGTCGCCGAGGGCCGACACGGCGAGGACCTGGTGGGCCGCCTCGATGCTCGCGTTGACGCCGCGGTGCGGTTCGAGTCCCGCGTGCGCCGCGCGGCCGCGTACCCGGACCTCGTACAGCGATACGCCCTTGCGCTCGGTCTTGAGCGCCCCGCCGTCCGCCGACGCCTCCAGGACGAGGGCCGCCGCGCAGCCGCGCGCCTCGGCCTCGATGAGCGCGCGGGACGAGGGCGAGCCGATCTCCTCGTCGCCGGTGATGAGCACGGTCACGCCGTCGGCGCCGTCGGCGAGTGCGGCCACGGCGTGGAAGGCCATCGCCACCCCGGCCTTCATGTCGAAGCAGCCGGGCCCGCGCAGCAGCCCGTTCTCGATCCGGAAGGGATGCGTGGCGAGCGAGCCGACGGGCCACACCGTGTCGTGGTGCCCGACGATCAGGACCCGGCGCGGCCCGGCGCCGACGCGCCAGCGCAGGTGCGTGTGCCCGTCGAGGACGATGCGCTCCGGTGCGGCGCCCAGGTGGGCGGCGCCGAGGTCGGCCACCACGTCGGCGCCGGCCGCCACCGCCGCCAGGTCGGCGGACGGCGACTCGTGGCGCACGAGGCGTTCGATGTCGGCGAGGAGCCGCGGCAGGGCCCGCGCGAAGTCGGCCACCTGCGGGGCTGCTTGGGCTGTCTGCGGTACGGCCATGTCAGGCGACCTTCGGGGTGGCGCGGGCGCCGTAGTGGACGTAGGGCTCACCGGTGGGCAGCGTGTAGAAGGTGACCGGGACCCACGTCTGCGTGCCGGGCCGGCGGAACACGAACTGCGCGTCGCCCACGGGGACGAGCGGGAACTCCTGGGTGGGTGTGGACTCGTACGCGGCGAGGGTGCCGCTGACGGTCTGGCGCAGGGTCAACCCGGCGTCCGTCGCGAGGACTTCGACGCGCACGCTCGCCCGTTCGTAGACGCCGGTGTACCGCTCGGCGTCGACCGCGGGCGGCCGCGGGGCGGGGGCGAGCGGCCGCGGCATGGTGACGCCCGCGAGGTCGGCGAAGATCTCCCGGAACAGGTCCTGGTACAGGTCGTGGGCGTTGCCGCCGTTGGTGAGCAGCGTGACCGCGAGGCCCTGGTCCGGCAGGACGCGCAGGTACGCGGACTGGCCGATGGTGTTGCCGTCGTGCCCGTACAGGCGCTGCCCGTCCCAGCCGAAGCGGATCCAGCCGAGCCCCCACGAGTCGCCCAGAGTGTGCCGGTCCGGTACGTCGGCCTGGTGGGCGGTCATCCGTGCGGCGCTGTGCTCGCTCAGGACGCGGGTGCCGTCGGGGCCAAGGCCGCCGGTCAGGTGCAGCCGGGCGAAGGCGAGCACGTCCGCGGTGGCCGCGCCGACGAGCCCGGCGGGCCCTGCCGAGCGGGGCAGCACCCACACCGGGGCGGGCGCGGGCTCGGCGTCGCCCTCGGCGAGGTGCCCGACCGCGGCACGCCACAGCAGCGCCTCCTCGGGGAGCGTGATCGCGCGGGTCAGGCCGAGCGGCGTGAACAGCCGCTCGCGCAGCGCCTCGTCCCAGGTGAGCCCCGTCAGCTTCTCGATGACCCGGCCGGCCAGGACGAAGCCGGAGTTGCAGTAGGAGAGGGTCGCGCCGACGGGGTGGCTCTGCCGTGCGCCGTGCAGCAGCGCGACATAGCGCTCCAGGCAGTCGTCGCCGCGGCCGGTGTCGGTGAAGATGTCGCCGTCGATGCCGCTGGTGTGGGTGAGCAGGTGCCGCATCGTCACCTGCCGGGCCACGCCGGGGTCGGTCAGGCGCAGTTCGGGCAGGACGTCGACGACGGGGGCGTCCAGGTCCAGCTTGCCCTCGTCGACGAGCTGCATGACGACGGTCGCCGTCCACACCTTGGTGATCGAGCCGATCTGGAAGACCGCGTCGTCGGTGACGTCGACGCCGGTGGCGGTGTTGAGGACGCCGTGGTGGGCCTGGAGTATCTCGTCTCCGGTGTCTCCGGCGTCTCCGGCAGCACCGATGTCTCCGGCGTCACCGTGGCCGAGGCGCAGGATGCCCAGGGCCGCGCCCGGCACCCGGTGCGCCGTGGCCAGGTCGGCGAGGCGCCGCTGCCAGTGGGCGGTGTCCAGGGGGACCTTGCGGGGGCGCCCGGGCGCACCGGCGTACCGCTCCACCCAGTCCACGACGCGCTGGTTGAAGTCGGCGCGGTGGGAGGGCCGTCCGTCGAGCGGGAACAGGTGCGCGCCGCCCGGGTACAGGACCAGTTCGCTGGGGACGCCGCGGGCGCGCAGCGCGCTGAACCACTGTTCGGCCTGCCCGACGGGGCAGCGCTGGTCGTCGCCGCCCTGCAGGATGAGGGTCGGCGTGCGCACCTGGTCGACCCGGGTCAGCGGCGACTGCCGCGCGTAGCTCTCGCGGGCCGCCCAGTGGGTGTCGCCCAGCTCGATCCGGCCGAGGGCGTGCCCGCAGTCGGAGGTCCCGGCCACGCTGGTCAGGTCGCTGACGACGCCGCCCGCGACGGCGGCGGCGAAGCGGGGGCCCTGTGCCGTGTCGTCGCGGCTCGTCAGATAGCAGGTCATGTACCCGCCGTAGCTGTACCCGGCGACCGCGAGCCGCCGCGGGTCCGCGACGCCCTCGGTGACGAGATGGTCGACGGGTTCGGTCAGGTCACCGGAGTCGGCGAGCCCCCACGCGCCGAGCGCGGCGGTGAAGAACTCCTCGCCGTAGCCGTCGCTGCCGCGCGGGTTGAGCAACAGGACCGTCCAGCCGCGTGCGGCGAGCACCTGGTGGTAGAGGTGGGCGGGGTCGGCGGCGCCGTTCCAGGCGTTGTGCGGGCCGCCGTGGATGTCGAGCAGCAAGGGCGCGGGGCCGGAGCGCCCCGGGTCGCGCAGCAGCCAGCCGTGCACCACCGTGCCGTCGGACACGGTGAACTCCCGCTCCTCACGCACGAACACCTCGGCGCCGCCCCGACCGTGCGCGGTACGGGCGTCGACGGTGCCGGAGACGGGGTCGACGGTGGCGATCTCGGCGTAGGACGTGGCCGTGGACAGAACGACCGCGACCGTGCCGCCCGCGGCGGACACGCCGCTGACCTGTGTCGCGTCGCCGCCGACCACCTGACGCGGCACACCGCCGTCGACGTCGGCGACGTACAGCCGGGTCAGGCCGCGGTCGCGGAGGCAGACGAGTACGCGGCGCCCGTCGGCGGTGAGCCGGGGCGGTGCCCCGGGGTAGCCGGGGGCGCCGAACATGACGTTGCGGTCCAGGCACCCGGTGAGGTCCGTGGGCGCGCCGCCGCCCAACGGCACCCGCAGCAGCCGGGAATGCCCCGTGGCGGTCCCGGTCGCGCCCACGACGAGCAGCGCCCCGCCGTCCGCCGTCCACGTGACCGCCGCCGCCTGCCCCTCGGCGGGACCGACCCGTACCGGCTCCGCGCGGCGCGGGGCCGCGTCGACGACGTACACCGCGCTGCGGAACGTCAGGTCGGCGTCCGCGTCACGGGCCGCGGGGAACGCGAGACGGGTGCCGTCGGGCGACCAGGCGGGGGTGCCCGCGTGTCCGTCGCCGTGGGTGACCTGGCGGACCTCGCGGTCGGCGACGCGGAGTATGTGCAGGTGGGTGCGGACGGTGCGCAGCAGCCCCGGGCCGTCCGCCTTGTAGTCCAGGCGCGTCGCGACCACCGGCTGTGTGGCGCGCCGGGCGCGGGCGCTTTCGCCCTCGCCGGGGGACGCGGCCCCGTCGACCGGCGCGGCGAACGCGAGCGCGGTGCCGTCCGGGCTCCACACCGGGGCGCCCGCACCGAGCGGCAGCGTCGTGACCTGCTCGGGCTCGCCGCCCGCCAAGGGCAGCAGCCACACCTGCGCGGGCCCGTCGTCCCGCGTGCGCAGGAAGGCGATCCGGGTGCCGTCGGGCGACCAGGCGGGGGCCGTGTCCGCGTGGCCACGGGTCAGTTGGCGGGGTGTCGGGGCGCCGGTGACACCGACCTGCCAGAGGGTGCGGAGGTCGCGGTCCGCGTCGCGGTCGGCGGTGCGCAGCACGTACACGATCTGCCGGCCGTCCGGGGAGACCGCCGGCTGCTCCGGCAGGGCCAGGTCGTACAGGTCGTCGATGCGCGGGCGTGTGGTCACGTGCGCTGCCTCCTCGGCAGTCGGGGGTCGGGGGCCTGGGCGGCGCGCGCTCAGGACGCGGGGGTTTCGGCTGCGGGCCGCCCGAGTCCCTGGCGGAAGAGCCGCAGTACGTTGCCGCCCAGGACCCGGGCGATGTCGGCCTCGGCCCAGCCGCGCCGCAGCAGCGCGTCGGTCACCAGGGGCAGCCCGGCGGGGCCTTCGAGTCCGGGCAGGTAGCGGTCGGTGCGGACGCCCTCGACGACGGCGTGCGCGCAGCAGGGCGGGGTGACGTCGGCCAGGACCTCCTGGACGAAGTCGGGGCCGAGCCCGACGTGGTCGACGCCCGCGACGTGGGCGAGGTGCTCGATGTGGTCGACGAGCCGGTCGACGGTGAAGTCGTCCTCGTGCAGGAACGGCGCGAAGAAGTTCACGCAGACCACGCCGCCGTTCGCGGCGGTCGCCTTCACCTGGTCGTCGGTGAGGTTGCGGTGGTGGTCGCGCAGGGCGCGCGCCGAGGAGTGGGTGGCGATGACCGGCCGGGTCGCCAGCTCCAGTACGTGGTCGACGCCGGCGGCACCGAGGTGGCTGATGTCGAACATCATGCCAATGCGCTCCATCTCGGTGAGCGCGGCCACGCCCGCCCGGGTCAGGCGGCTGCCGGTCGCGTCCTCGCCGCTGCCGTCGGCGAGCGCCGTGCGCCCGAAGTGCGCGAGGGACGCGATGCGCACGCCGAGCCGGTAGAGGGTCTCCAGGAGTTCGACGTCCTCGCCGACGCCCGGCGCGCTCTCCAGGGCGAGGACGAGCGCGATCCTGTCGTCGTCCAGGGCGGCGTCCACCTCGGTGCCGTCGCCGCAGAGCCGGACCGCGTCGGCGTTGCCCTCGGCCAGGCGGTGCGCGGCCTCGATCATGCGCAGCGTCCGGCGCAGCGCCCCTTCGGGACGGTAGGTGTCGTCGATGAACACGGGCAGCACTTGTACGTCGACTCCGCCCGCGAGGAGTTGGGGCAGCCACTGCTCGCGGAAGAACGCCGCCCACCGGTCGACGGGCCGGGACGTCACCGCGCAGAGCAGGTCGTTGTGGGTGTCGGCGACGACGCTGCGCCGGTGCAGGGCGGCCGCTTCGGCGGAGGTGGGTGCGGGTGCGGGTGCGGGTGCGGGTGCGGTGGTCATTCTCGGGTTCCTTTCGGCTGGGCGGGAGCGCTCAGATCGGCGGCTCCCGTGGCGGTGCCGTCCTCGAACAGGGGTGTGTCCCACGACGGTGCCGCGCTCAACAGGTCGCATGTATAGGGATGCTGGGGATCCGTGAGCACCCGCTCCGCGGGCCCGGTCTCGACGATCCGCCCCCGGTGCATGACGGCGATGACGTCGCTGAGGTAGCGCACCACGGCGAGGTTGTGCGAGATGAACAGCATGGACAGGCCGAGCCGCCGCCGTATGTCGCGCACGAGGTTGAGCACGGCGCCCTGCACCGACACGTCGAGCGCGGAGGTGATCTCGTCGGCGATCACCACCCGGGGCCGTCCCGCGAGGGCGCGGGCTAGGGCGACGCGCTGCCGCTGGCCGCCGGAGAGCTGGGCGGGCCGCATCCCGGCGCGGTCGGGGTCGAGGTGGACCAGTTCGAGGAGCCGCGCCACCTCGGCCCGGCGCTCCCTCGCGCGGTGCGCTCCCGTCAGGGCAAGACCCCGGCTCCGTGGCATCGCCTCGCCGATCGAGGCCCCGATGCTCATGCGCGGATCCAGCGAGGAGTACGGGTCCTGGAACACCATCTGCAACGGGCGCGGCCGCCCGGACCGGCGCCGTACGTCGGTGCCGTCGAGCAGCACCCGGCCCGCGCTGACCGGCGCGAGGCCGACCGTCCGCATTCCCGCCTCCGTCCCCGGCAGGCGCCCCGCCCACGACCGCGCCCACCGACCCGCCCGTGACCGTTGACCGGGTCACGGTGCGCGCTCCCACCACCCCCGCCACCGTCTCCCCGAACAGGTTGAAGGCGAGCCCGGCGACGACCACGGCCACGCCCGGCGCGAGGGCCGCCGTGGGGTTGAGGTAGATCTGGTTGAGCCCCTCCCCCAGCAGCCGCCCCCAGTCGTAGTCGGGGGCCTGCACGCCGATGCCGAGGAACGAGAGGCCCGCGAAGGCGAGCAGCGCCATGCCCGCGCTGATGGTGGCGTTGACGACCAGCGGCTCACCGATGTTGGGCAGGACGTGCCGTACGAGCAGACGCACCCGTCCCACCCCGGCCACCCGCGCCGCCGCCACGAAGTCCCGCCCCGCGACCGCCGCCGCGAGGGTCTGGGTGAGCCGGGCGAACGCGGGCGCCATGGCGAGCCCGACGGCGAGCACCGCTCCCCTGGTCCCGACGCCGAAGATCATGGCGAAGAACAGGGCGAGCAGCAGGCCGGGGAAGGCCACGGCGATGTTCACGGCCGCGGTCACGAGCCGCCCGGCCCAGCGGGGCAGCACGGACGGCGCGGCCCCCAGGACCGCGCCCGCCGCCACCCCGATGACCGTGGCCGCGACGGCGAGCCCGAGGGAGAGCCGGGTCGCGACGAGGACCCGGGCGAGGATGTCCCGGCCCAGCGTGTCCGTGCCGAGCACGTGCTCCCCGGTGGGGCCCTGTTGGAGGGCGTCCGTGTCCACCGCGGACGCCGGGTCGCCCCACAGCGCGGGCGCGCACAGGGCGAGCGCGGCGAGCACCGCGAGGAGCACGGCGGAGCAGGCTCCGACCGGCGTGCGCACGGCGGCCCGGAAGCCCGTGTCCTGGGATCTCTTCCGCATCGCTCAGGCCTCCCGGATCGCCGAGCGCGGATCGAGCACCGCGAGCAGCACGTCGACGAGCAGATTCACGGTCAGTACGCCGATGCCGTACACGAGGACGACGCCCTGCACCATGGGGTAGTCCTTCTGCTGGATCGACTGCACGACGGTCGAGCCGAGTCCCGGCCAGGCGAAGACGTTCTCGACGAGGACGGTCCCGGCGACCAGGCCCGTGAGGACGAGGCCGCCCATGGTCAGGGTCGCGGTGAGCGCGTTGGGCAGCGCGTGCCGCAGGTAGATCTTCCGTGCGGGCAGCCGTTTGGCGCGGGCCGTGCGGATGAAGTCGTGGCCGAGGACGGCCAGCATCTCGATCCGTACGATCCGCGCGAGGACCGCGGCGGGCCCGACGGCGAGCGCCAGGACGGGAAGGACGTACGAGCTCGCGCCCGCGCGCCCGGCCACGGGGAACCACCCCAGGTGCACGGAGAACACCGACACCAACCCCACGGCGAGGAGGAACTCGGGTATCGCCGCGAGCAGCACGCTGGTCGAGGTGAACGCGAGCTCCCCGCCCCTGCGCCGCCCGCCCCGGGTCAGGACGGCCATGGCCACGCCGACCGGGACCGCCACCACCATGGCGACGGCGAACGCGGCGAGCGCCAGCTGTGCCGTCGCGGGCAGCCGGTCGCCGATCTGCTGCGACACCGGCAGGTTGCTCAGCATCGAGGTGCCGAGGTCGCCGCCGCACACCGACCGCAGATAGCGCACGTACTGCGTGAGGAGACCGTCGTCGAGCCCCAGCGCGTGCCGCCGCGCGTTCACCGTCTCCACCGGCGCCGACATGCCGAGCGCGGACCGCACCGGGTCGCCGGGGGTCAGATGGATCATCACGAACGCGGCCGTCACCACCACCCAGAGCGACACCGCGAACCGCCCGAGCCGCCGCGCCACGAACGACAGCCAGGGGCTCCCGACGACCCTTCCCAGCACACCCGGTACTGCGGACCCGGCCAGCACAGCGGACTCCACCGACGCCCTCCCTCGGACTCCGAACCGGAACCCAGCGAGTGTCGCGTCCGCCCACGGCCCGGCGATTCGTCCCCGCGCACAAGAAAACCGGAACAGATCGTGCCGCCGGACAGGCACACCGGACAGACAAAAAGGG